>NZ_JBGSQZ010000041.1:0-30129 GCF_041737865.1 Chamaesiphon sp. | reverse complement strand
TCAATCGCACCATATATCAAAAATCTCGATCGATAGTGCTAATGTATTCAATCGCTGAATGTCCGATGAAACGGTCGATCGTTAAATTGTCAAACCTGCTTGACAATTGCGATTGAAGCTTAACTTGTCACTAATCGGGTGACCCGACCAACAAACGACACGGCTAATGGTCGGCTAGCCGACCAAAGGGTTTTAACCGCCTTCATCTTGCACGGGTTTCGGCATTCTCACGCTTTTTGATGTAGAATGTGAGGATGCCGAAAGCTTTTAAGTACCGCTTTTATCCAACGACCGAGCAAGAGAGTCTCTTGCGCCGGACCATGGGCTGTGTGCGGCTAATCTATAACAAAGCTTTAGCTGCTAGAACAGAAGCTTGGTATGAAAAGCAGGAGCGAGTTGGGTACAACCAAACATCCACCATGCTGACAGGTTGGAAACAAGAGTCCGATCTTGAGTTTCTGAATGAAGTTAGCTGTGTGCCGCTTCAGCAAGGGCTTCGACACCTTCAAAAGGCGTTTGGTAGCTTCTGGGCTGGACACGCTAAGTATCCTAACTTTCAGAAAAAGCATAGCGGCGGATCTGCTGAATTTACTAAGTCTGCTTTCCGATGGAAAAATGGACAAGTCTTTCTGGCTAAGTGTACCGAAGCCTTGCCGATTCGTTGGAGTAGAGATTTGCCCGAAGGGTGTGAACCATCGACTATCACTATTAAATTGGAAGCTAGCGGTCGCTGGTTTGCATCTTTGTTGGTAGATACCGATATTTCTCAACTGCCAAAATCTGATAAACAGATTGGACTCGACGCTGGAATAACTAGCCTGATTGCTACCAGTAATGGCGATAAGATTGCCAATCCCAAGCACTTCAAGCAACTCCGCAAGAAGTTGAAACGGGTGCAAAAGGCTATGAGCCGCAAACAAAAAGGGAGTAACAATCGACACAAAGCACGATTGCAAGTGGCTAGAGTCCACGCTGCCATTACCGATGCTCGTAAAGATTTTTTGCATAAGCTGACAACTCAACTGGTTCGTGAAAACCAAACGATAGTAGTTGAGGATTTGGCTATCAAAAACATGGTGAAGAACCATAAACTTGCTCTTGTCATTAGCGATGCTAGTTGGGGCGAACTGATTCGCCAGCTTGCATATAAATGCGAATGGTATGGGCGAGAACTGATTAAAATCGATCGCTGGTTTCCTAGCTCTAAAAGGTGTGGGAATTGTGGGCATATTGTGGGTTCGTTACCGTTGAATATTCGGGAGTGGGAATGTCCTAAATGCAAGACAACCCACGACCGAGATTTAAACGCGAGTAAGAACATTTTGGCGGCAGGACTTGCCGTTTCAGTCTGTGGAGCGAACATAAGACCTGAGAGAGAATCCTCTCAAGGGCAGTTGCAAAAAACCCGTAAGGGAAAGAAACAGAAAACCTAGTTGCGAAGCTAGGGAATCTCCGCTCTTTAGAGCTGAGAGTAGTCAATTAATCACTTTCACAGTTTTGACTTGCAAAGGTTGTCCGACTTGGCAAATCGTTACCATATCTGTCTTCACAATTCCACTTACCTGCACTTTCGTACCATCGATTTTGGGAAATTTGCCCATCAGTTCGTATTTTTTACCGTTGTCAGCCGCTAGTTGATAGCAGATGCCTTCTACAGCTATTTTATTAATCGTTCCAGTCACATTTATAGTTGCGGGCTGGACTTGGGCTGGGCTAATAGTTGGACTTGCTTGTGCGGGGACGATCGAGCATAGTGTCCCGATTGTCAAAATTATGCTAATTACTGCGATCTGAATTTTAGTTGTGTTCATCATGATGATTTTGGTGGCTAAATCGACTAGCTGACTTTAGGCTGGATGTCCCAAAGTAGTAATATACAATACAGCTTCATCCTCAGGAATTCCGAGGACTTCGTTGACTCGATCGTCAAAAAATCCAGCAATTCCACTGACACCTAAATCTAAACGAATCGCTGCCAAATTTAACCTTTGCCCCAAATGTCCAGCATCTAAATGTAAGTAACGATACACGCGATCGCCATATTTTTTGACTGCCATTTTGAGATCGGCGGTATGAAAGATTACCGCTCCAGCATCGCGCCCCAACTCTTGTCCCAAACAGAGATAATGTAGCTCTTGGCGAAAGTTTTTGAATCTAATCTGGCGCAGTTCTTGTGCTTTGGGTGCATAATAATAACACCCTTCTTCCAATCCTTGCACCCCAGATACAGCCACGAATGTTTCAATTAAACTCAAGTCAAAATAATCGGGATTTGGATCTAAATTTTGACTTAGATAATGTTGGGGCTGATAAGTAAAATCTAAGATCGCGTTGAGATCGTTGAGAGTTAATTCTGCACCTGTAAAGCTCCGAGTCGATCGACGTTTGAGAATGGTATCTTCTAATCCCGATAGTGGTAGATTGTCTTGCCAATCAATCGGAGTAGTTTTGGTTGATACTTTGAGACAAAATGGGAAGTTATACTTATCATCTAGCTCAACTGGGTTGACATCTACCAGATTGGCTGGTAACTGTCTAAATTCAGTAATCTCAGTCATTTGATGACAATAGTTTAATAGTCGTCCGTCGGCTAAATCTGGGTATTCTAAGTTAATTCTTGAAGGTAACACTGAAGGAAAAAATGGCACTACTAGATCGGGATGAGCATCGAGATCGACAACCGGAATTACCACGATTGCCCCTTCTTGCTCTGCATTGAGATAGAGCAACTCATTGATATCTCGATCGACAAAACCACCGATAAAGTAGGGACGGAAACCATTCATCGATCCAGCTAATTCAATATTGGCGAGTAAGTGCCCGGTATCTAAGAAAATTCGGCGATAGGCACGATCTTGATATCGCCATGCCGATCGATTAAACACCGCCGTCGTAATCACTGTCAATTCGGCAGCCATCAAAGCTGGGTGCATAAAGCAAGCGACTTGGACATTTTGCCACACATCATTCGCCCAAAAATGGATCAAAGTATGATCTTTGACTTGATAATTATAAAGTCCGGCTGGTAATAATTTATTGCCGCGAGATACGAGATAAATCTCGGCTGGATATAGTCCGCCAGCCGATGGAGCCGCTCGTAAATACATCGGTTCGCCCATCGTCTGAACTCTAGCAGTCAATCCATAACTACACAATAAAAACAATGATAATCTCTGCCACCAAATACTATCGGGATCTTGTTTAGTTGATTTTAGATATGGTTTGAGATCGTAAGTCGTACCGATTTTATACTCTTTGTATGATGATGGTTGCTGGCTCCAGTCTAGCCCCTGACTTTTGGAGGAGATCGTCTCTGGATCGTACTTGGTACGCTGATGATAATGCTGGGCAAATGATTCAACCATAAGAATTATCGATCGTAAATATATAAATTAAGAATATTAAGTTGATAAATTTGCTAGTTAGCAAATATATTAATTCTTATGCCGATCGACCCAAATCGATCGCTGTCCAAATCGTCCAAGTGTCGGTTAATAATAAAAATCCAGTCAGTACTAATAAAGCAAAATACATCCACGGCTGAGACAGAGGATAGACATCAGTGGTATCGATCGCACTGTATTGCTGAATTAGCTTTACCAATCGATCGAACCCTGCTACCCGCATCGGCAGTAAAAAACCTTCACCATCGCGATTAATAAAATAATAAACCAATCCACCTTGTCCCGTCGTCCGCATTTTTAAATCTTTAACATCACTCCATGCTACCTCCCAACTTTTCACAAAAAATTTGGGCACCCATGCTGGATAATTGACTTGGATCGATCGATCGTCCACAACGACTCGCTGACTCAATGCCCCCTGCAACGCCGTAAATCCCAATCCAATCCCCACCCACAGCAACCACTCTGGCACATCCGCATGGGTAAATGTCGCCAGGAAGGGAAGCGGAATCATCAGCGAGATGTACAGCAAGCTCAAAGTGATACGGATCAGTTGGGCTATGTGGAAAGTCATCATTAGGTTTTAGGTTTTAGGCTTTAGGCTTTAAGTTGTAGGGTGTGTTAGCGGAGCGTAACGCACCGTTTATTGTCGCAAATGTAGGGTGGGCGGTGCCTAGGCTGTTGACTCTGTACCCTTTTTGAGGGTTGAAATTCATGTAAAATGGCGATGTCCCTGTGAGCGCAAATCCTTGTTGAGCATGGGATTTGCGCTCACAGGGACACCAAAAAATGTCTGAACGAAAAATGCGGAAATGCCAACAAAGTCAACAGCCTAGGCACTGCCCACCACATCAATATTTGGATGCTCTTTACCTTGAATAAATGCTAAATTTTTACCAGGCGCGATCGAGTCCCTGTCCCCAAAAAGCGGTAAATTTACTCATAGTAACATCGCCCAAAACCTGAGTCTGACAAGCAAGGCGCAGGTTTCTAGTCGAAGTATGCGGTGGAAAAGCTCGTCTAGCAGTATCTTTCCAATTTGGTGCGGATACTTCGCCCTCGATCTCCACCGCACAAGTGCCACAGGTACCAATTCCCATACAATTAATTATCCGCGCATTCCCATTGTAAAGATCGACCCCATTGGCGAGTAATACCTGGCGGAGATTGGCTCCGGTTTCACAGATAAAGCTTTTTCCTTGGGCGGTAACTTGGGGCATAGGGGTAATGGGATAGAGGATATTTTAAACTTTTGCGTCGTCTTTGGGCACAATGCTACATAACCGCATAAATTTAAAGCTGATTCTATTCTCGCGCAATTTTATGAAGCAGATCCAGATCTACGATACGACGCTCCGCGATGGCGCGCAACGGGAGGGTTTGACATTGGCTGTAGAGGATAAGCTCAAAATTGCCCGACAATTGGACAAATTGGGGATACCGTGGATTGAAGGTGGTTGGCCCGGTGCCAATCCTAAAGATGGGGAATTCTTTCGACGGTTGCAGTTGGAACCGTTGAGACAGGCAGAAGTCGTCGCCTTTTGCTCGACGCGTCGCCCAGGCGGACTAGCGGCTGAAGATAAAATGTTGGCAGCGATCCTAGCAGCTGGAACGAGGTGGGTGACGATTTTTGGCAAATCTTGGGATTTACATGTTGCCGAGGGCTTGAAGACCGATCTAGGTGATAATCTGGAGATGATTCGGGACTCGATCGAGTACTTGATTTCCCAAGGTAAGCGGGTGATTTACGACGCGGAGCATTGGTTCGACGGTTACAAGGCAAATCCCGAATACGCGATTCAAACACTGCAAACTGCGATCGCATCTGGTGCCGATTGGCTGGTATTTTGCGATACTAATGGGGGGACAATGCCCCAAGAGCTGACTTCTTATCATCTATGCGATCGCCTATGTTGCGGTCTGGATGAACCTATACTGGTACGATAACTCTCCAACACCAGAATATATCCCTGTCTCCGAGCGGTGGGTATGGGCTTTGTGGGGATATTTAGCTTATTTTAGTTGGGGATTACCGTTGTTATTGGTTGCAATTGCCGTCATCATTCATCGCGCCAAGCAGTAGTAATTTATCCATATATAAAGAAGATGGGCAATGCCCACCTTCTTTGTTAAGGTGTTTACCACTATTTAACTGTGGTTGATGCAGCTTGTCGTTGGTGAGTAGGTAGTTCGGCAGGAGACGATACCTGCATCCAGAGTAAATTTTGTAATACTGTCACACCGACGATCGCGACTAGTGAACCAGCAACCGAAATTTTAGAAAGTTTAATTGTGTTGAGAACTGTCAGATCGTGAGTCGATTTAGATGCAATTGAGGTAAAAGTCATGTGATTTTCTCCTAATTTTATCGATATCTACAATGAGCATTCTCCGCGATCGGTAAACATCCAGATGGCATCTTCGAGACGTTGATAATACCTGGCTGTCGCTTGACGATCGCCCGGAGAGGATGTTTTAATCTCCATATTTTAACGTCACCTTTTTGTAAGTCCAGACCACACGCGATCGCACTGAGTAGCGATTTCTCTGGAACCGAGTAGCCATCACCATGCTAGCGATCGATAACTATTGTAAATTATTCATGAGAATTTACTCAAAGCCTCCTTACAGCACTTCCGGCTGTCACGAGGTACACTTTTTTATCCTTAGCCTACTTGCTGAATAGCTTTCATGAACTAGGCTGTACCTCATAGCTGCCGGAAGTGCTGTATTCATCCACTCAGTCATTAGTGTAGAAATGTTAAGATAAAGACATCAACATCAGCAGTTCCCGCATCTTGCACATGTCAAAGTCCTCCCTTCCGAAAGTTGTAGTTATTGGTGCTGGCATCGGCGGATTGACAGCAGGTGCATTGTTGGCGAAACGGGGCTATGATGTGACCATCTTCGACCAAGCGATCGTCCCAGGTGGCTGTGCATCGACATTCAAGCGGCAAGGCTTTACCTTTGATGTCGGTGCGACTCAGGTAGCTGGATTGGAACCAGGTGGTATTCATCACCGGATCTTTAGCGAACTCGAAATCGAATTACCGCCAGCAGTGCCCTGCGATCCGGCTTGTGCGGTATTTTTACCAGGTGAAACCACGCCGATTAGTGTCTGGCGCGATCCCGAACGCTGGCAAGCCGAACGTCAACAGCAGTTCCCTGGGAGCGAACCATTCTGGCAGTTTCTACAGCAATTATTTACCGCTAGTTGGGAGTTCCAGAGCCGCGATCCGATCCTACCCCCGCGCAATCTGTGGGATGTGACGCAATTAGTCGGCGCATTGCGATTGGGGACGCTGATTACCGTACCGTTTACGCTGTCTACTGTGGGCGACGCGCTCAAGTGGTTTGGACTCGATGGGGACAAACGGCTGCGGACATTTCTCGATCTTCAGCTCAAACTCTACTCGCAGGTAACGGCAGCAGAAACAGCACTATTATACGCTGCAACGGCTCTAGGCGTGTCTCAGACCCCGCAAGGACTCTATCACCTTCAGGGGAGTATGCAGGTGTTGAGCGATCGCTTGGTGGCTTCCCTAGAGCGGGATGGTGGCAAATTATTGATGCGGCATACGGTGGAATCGATCGAGTGCGATGAGGCTGGAGTTACAGGCGTAACGATCCGCAACCAAAAGACGGGTGAAACTCGGACAGAAACCGCCGCTGAAGTGGTGGCAAATGTCACCGCCCAGGATTTGGTTAGATTGCTCGGCGATGCGGCTCCCAAGTCCAATCCGATTCCCCTATTATCCATCGACGGCTATCGATCGCGTGTCAAGACTTTACCCCAAGCTTCGGGTGCATTTGTCGTATATTTGGGCGTAAAAGAGTCGGCAATTCCCGCCGGATGTCCGCCCCATCTGCAATTTCTCTACGATTACGACGGCATCATCGGCGAGAACAATTCGTTATTTGTCTCTGTTAGTCATCCAGGCGACGGACGCGCACCTGAAGGTAAGGTAACAATTATTGCCTCCTCATTTGTCGATCCGCACAAATGGTACGGCGAGGGGGTCGATTATGAGGCGATGAAGGCTGAATATACCGCAACGGCGATCGCTAAATTGGGCGAATATTTCGATCTCGCACCGGAAAATCTCGTCGTCACTGAAGCAGGTACACCCCGCACCTTCGAGCATTATACCGGACGCGATCGGGGCATCGTCGGCGGTATCGGGCAACGGGTTTCGACATTTGGGCCATTTGGCTTTGCGACGCGGATTCCCGTGGCGGGACTGTGGATGGTGGGGGATTCTACCCATCCTGGGGAGGGTACAGCGGGGGTAAGTTATTCGGCATTGACTGTCGTTCGCCAAATCGAACAGCAGGTATTGGGTTAATTCACATTATCAATTATCAATTATCAATTAATTTAAGGATTTTGTCTTTGCATAATTTCTAACATCCGAGCAGTATTTTCAGAAGTTTTAATCGCAGCTGCTAAAGATTCTAGCCCAACTCTAAACCCAATCACCTGAAGAATCCAAATCAACGGCGTAATGATTAATCCAGTTAAGACGCCGACAAAGCCATTGTTGAAGGAGCCAATCAAAAAGGCTAAACATCCCAGTGAAACCAGTGCGATCGCTACGACATAGAGAATACCAATTATTCTAATCGTAATAAAGTTAGCAAAGGAAATATCAAATAATGACTCGAAAAAAGTTTTTCTTTGGCTCACGATCTTTAGCTGTCATAGATTAAGCTTTTATTATATTAAAATAACTAAAATTTGATAATACACTTTGCACAAATCCATATATTTATACATACATTAAACTTACACGAGCGTAGTTTACGATCGATAATTGTGCGGTTAATATGTAGATAGATTGACACTTTCGCTCGATCGATCGGATGTACGTCAGCGTAAATTTGCAACAGGAGCCAATAGCTGATGTGAGCTGGGCTGTAATGAACATCGTCACCTGATGTACCAGCAACTACTTTGCTGTATACTTACTGTTGACTGACACTAGTTTGTCCGCACTTAAATTCCCGTAAAGTTTTATCTATGCCTATTCTCGATCGACAAGGTAGATTATTTGGCAAAGTCAGCCTCCTCGACATTGGTGCTGTCCTAGTAATGTTATTTGTGGTCGTAGGGATTTTTCTATCGCCTGGTAATACGGGGCGAATTAACGGTCAAGATAAGTCTCAAGTAGTAGAAGCTGATGTGATTGTCAGAGGGCTAAATGTGCTCAACCCCGACTCCTTGATGACGCAATTTAGTCCAGGTAGCAAACTCAGTTTTGTGATTCGCAATCAGCCAGCCGGACAAGTCGATATCAAATCAGTCCGCCAACTCGATCGCAACTTAGCAGTACCCCAAGCTGATGGTACTGTCAAAGCGATGAAAGACCCCAGACCCGACTCTTATAGTGTCGATATGATCGTTACAGTCACGGGGAAAGGTCAGAAAACCAAAGAGGGACTGGTACTTGGCAATACCAAAATGAAAATTGGTTCTACAGTAGAAATCGATCAGCTCAATTATAATTTCAATGGCACGGTGATCGACATCCGCTATCTAGATACTCCCTCCCCAGTGAAGAATTAAATTCTAGGGTAGTGGGTGAATAGCGGATAGTCAATAGTGAATAGTCGATAGTGGAAAAAATTGACGATCTAAATAAAGCATGGAGAATTAAACCCGTACTAGCCGCTACCGAATATTGCTGTCATGCTATAGATAGGTGGTTAAAAGCGCAACCTATCTCCAGTATCTAACTATCACAAATGATTACAGCAGAAAATACAACAACAATCGCTCTTCTAACAATCTCACTCGGTATTCTGGGCTGGGGTTATTATCGGAATCGAGACTTGGGTAAATTTGGTATCCTATCATGGTTGCAATCAGCCGTGCTAATGATTCCATGGCTGTTGAGCTTTGGGGCATTTGCCGCTGGCTTGTATATCAATCTAGCTGGAATTTTGCTGTTGCTGGTGATTTCCACGACTTTGTATATTTGGTTGGGTACCCAGGTTCGACTCGCAGCCCAAGATCCCGAAACAGCCCTCAAAATTGCCGAGTTTCAGACTAAACAACAGAGTAAAAAGTCAGTCATACCCACTGAAACAGGCGCACAAGCCCTCGCGATCGCGATGGACATGCTGACGATGCCAGATGCAGATTTGAGCAGTATTAAAGGCATTTTTGGCATCGATACCTTTTATGCGACCGAAACCTTGGCTTACGAACAGGGAGCAATTTTTAAGGGTAACTTGCGTGGTGATGCCACCGAGGTACATAGACGCTTGACCGACAAATTACATAATAAAGTTGGCGATAAATACCGTCTATTCCTCGTTCCCGATCCCGAAGAGCGTCCCGTAGTCGTCGTCTTGCCCAGCAGTAACGATCCGCAACCAGCGACAGTCGGGCAACAGATTCTCGCAGTAGTGATGTTTGTCGCGACAATTGCCACCAGTTTGGAAGCGATGGGAGTATTCTTAGGATTCGATTTCTACGAACACACCGAACGGGCGCGGGAGATTGTCCCTTTAGTATTGGGGATCTGGACGATCCTGATCGCTCATGAAATTGGACACCAAGTACTCGCCCAAATGCGGCAGGTCAAAATCGGTTTACCATTCTTTCTACCGACCGGACAAATTGGTTCGTTTGGCTCAATTACTCGGTTTGAATCGCTGATTCCCGATCGCAGTACGCTGTTTGATATCGCTCTAGCTGGCCCAGTAATGGGTGGTTTAGTTTCCCTACTAATGTTGGTAGTCGGTCTACTGTTATCCCATGCTGGTGGTGGATTAGAGATTCCCTCCCAATTTTTTCAAGGTTCGATTTTAGTTGGTATTATTGCTAAGGCGATCCTCGGTGCCACAGTACATCAAGCGACGCTCTCGATTCATCCTTTGGTAATTATTGGTTGGTTGGGTTTAGTAATCAATGCCCTCAATTTGATGCCAGCAGGACAACTAGATGGCGGGAGGATCGTGCAAGCGATTTATGGACGCAAAACAGCCCAACGCAGCACTCTGGTTACTTTAGTAATTTTGGGATTGGTGGCATTTTTTAACCCTGCCAACTTAGTGATTTTCTATTGGCTGATCTTAGTTGGCTTTCTCCAACGCGGATTGGAACGACCTAGTTTAGATGAAATCACCGAGCCAAACGATACTCGCGCGGTATTGGGTTTGATCGCGCTATTTTTGATGGCGGCGACGATAATTCCTTTTAGTCCAGAGTTGGCTGGACAGCTAGGAATTGGGCTTTAGGTTTTAGGCTTTAGGCTTTAGGCTTTAGGCTTTAGGCTTTAGGTGGTAGCAGGAAAACAAAATAGGGAATAGTAATTAGAGGGTTGGAGATAAAGCTTTAACTTTACCTTGACGATTGCCAAAATGCTCCAGACTCATTCTTAGAAAGATCGATAATTAATCATTAAATCAGCTAAAAATCATGGGCGAATTTGGATTATTAATTGCAGCAGCGATCGCCGCAGCGATCGTTAAATCAGGAATTAAAGTCGATCGAGAGTACGAGCGGGGAGTGATCTTTCACTTGGGACGCTTCCAGCAAATTAAAGGCCCGGGATTGTACTTCATCGCACCGATCCTCGACCAAAAAGTTCAAGTAGATATTCGTACCAAAACTGTCGATATCGCCCCCCAAGAGGCAGTTACCGCCGATAGCGTCACGATCAAAATTAATGCCGTCCTCTACTATCGGATCATCGATCCGATGAAGGCAATCAGTCGCGTCGAAAACTATCAAATGGCTGTCTATCAGGCTTCGATGACCACCTTGCGAAATATTGTCGGTCAACATAACCTCGATGATATGCTCCAAAGTCGCGATAAAATCAACGCCAAAGTGCAAGAAATCGTCGATGAAATCACCGAACCGTGGGGAGTTGAGATCGAGCGAGTGGAGCTAAAAGATGTCGAAATTCCGATCTCGATGCAACGCGCGATGGCTAAAGAAGCTGAAGCCGCACGAGAAAAACGCGCTCGACTAATCAAAGCTGAAGCCGAACAAGAAGCCTCAAAGTTACTCAGTGAAGCGGCTCAACAGATGATGGAAAATCCCGCCGCATTAGAATTGCGACGGTTACAAATGTTGACTGAAATTGGTGCAGAAAATAATACCACGACCTTGGTGATGATTCCTTCTGACATCATTAGTCTCGCTAAAGAATGGTCTACAGCAGCCCACAATAACAATATGGCAGCTATGGATCGTCAGTCTCAGCCACCCCAAATCGCCCACGTAGCCGCGCCAAAAGAGCAGCTACTCAATCCCAGTCCAGAGCAGCAACTCAACTTACCCGCACCAGCTCAGACTCCAGCCCAACAAGTTAGTCTATTAGACAAATTAGAGCAGATCTAGCGATTCTAAACTAATGTAGGGTGTGTGAGGCACAAGCCTTAACGCACCAGTAGCCGATCCTAGCGATCTGATTTAGGGCTACATACCGCTCCGATGCGAGCAGCTTAACCCCCACAGAAGCGATAAATATAGAATATGTTCGCAAATACTATCTCAAATAAATGGTCTGAAACAACAGCTAAAAATGAACCCACGATCGAATTAGTAGTATTCGATATTGATGAAGTTAGTTTTGGTATTCCGATCGATAAGCTCGATCGAATTATTAGTAATGTTCACTTGGATAAAGATGCTACCCTCATCCAGAATGTTGAGATTATCGATCTTCACGATCGACTAACCGGAATCTCAATTTCCAACCCAACGGCGATCGCCATTTTTACCAACGCTGCTCAATAATTATGTGGTATTCCGATCGATACAGCTCCGACACTTATATGTATACCACTCGATCGAATTCGGACTTTACCAAAGGAATTGCGTACTACCAATCCAGTCGGTATTGCTAGTCATATTGCCATGATTTCCAACTCAACAACAGCATTAACAATATTCATTTTGGCATAAATTCAAAAACAAGGGGAGGAGCAATTAATTAATTGCCCCTCCCCTTGTTTTGAAGATTATGATATTAATCGCACCAGTTTACTCACCCGTAACAGACAATCCTTCCACCCAAATTCGCGGACAGACACCACCAGTTGTTAGATCTTCCTTTGGTTCGATAAACACGATCGAGTTTAGTAATTCGCGGAAATCTCCGGCAACTGTAGCCGCCTCAACACTAGTCTTCACACCCTTGTTAATCACCCAACCATCAAAAGGTAAGGAAAAAGAACCTTGCAACGATTGTACGCCCGCGTGGAGGGCTTGGAGGTCATCGATCAGGATGACATTTTCGGCAGTATCCAGATTATAGTTATCATCTGCTTTCTCACCACCAGATACATGATAAAAATGGGGTGAAACAGTAATTTTCGATCCCATATTCGCATGTCCCGTCGGCCGGGTATTCATCCGTTTAGCAGTTCCAGCACTGTGAATGAAGGATGACAACACGCCTTTGTCAATTAGATTGACACGTCGAGTCGGAGTGCCTTCACCATCAAAAGCTTCGATCCCAATATTGCTGGGATGAAGTGCATCATCAGCGACAGATAATAATGACGAAGCAATCGTGGTACCTAGAGATTCAGGTGTAGATAAACTTTGATTGTCTAAAATACTTTGGGCATTAAATAGATTGGAGAAAGCACCGAGTAAGCTCAAGAAAGCATCGGGAGAAAATACGATCGTATATTTACCAGAAGCTACCTTCTCATAGTTGAGATGACTGATAGTTTTTTCGGCGGCTTCATCGATACACTTTTGGACATCCAATTTAGCAAAACTATGGCTCATCTCAAAAGCTCCCGCACTGCGAGGCTTTTTCCCTTCCTGTTCGGTTTTGGTATAGAGATAAAGCGAGGTATAAGTTCTAGCTTCACTACGGAGCGCACCAGCACTATTGAGATAAAATTGTTCGATCGAGCGTTGAGCTAAACCATTATAAGGGACACTCTCGATCGCTTCATGAGTATCTAATAATTTTCGCTCCGCCGCCACCAAACTTTCAATCAATTGTGGCACTGCTACAGCTTCACCTGATTCTATCTCAAGTTCGGCGATCGGAGCAGTCGCTTCAGGACTAAAATCTGGTGCGTGTTCTTTAATCCCAAAAAAGCTCGCTTCATGAGCAGTTTTCAGCGCGAGTTCCAACCCGATATCGTCCACATCGGTGGTGCTAGTAATACCGACGGTGTTCTCATTATTCCACACCCGTACCGTAATTCCCGATCGGTTAGAAGCTTTAACTTGTTTTGGTTCACCTTTATCTACCTGTACGCTGGTTTCATCAATTGTCGAACCAGATAAATCGAATTTGGAAATACCTAATTTGGCAGCAATTTGACGAGCGGAATCTGAAACGGTTTGAATATTCAATGACATAGGGAATTTAGTTGACAGTTGATAGTTGACAGCTTGCACTGAGCGACTTGCACTGAGCGACTTGTACTGAGCGAAGTCGAAGTAAGTCGTTGGCGTAGCCTCGCCTCTGGCGATAGTGAGCCGAAGTGTTGACAGTTAAATATTCGATCCGATGTAGGGGCGGGTATTAGTTGATGTAGGGTGTGTTAGGTGCAGCCCTTTGAGTGTGCAAAATTAGCTAACCTTTGATAGCGTTCGCAATACATGACACGATACAATCGGCATTGGTTTTACCCCACCCCAGCCCTCCCCTTATAAAGGGGAGGGAGTAAAGCCCCCCTGCTTGGTGCGCTAAACCCTCGGGAAACCCGAGGAACGCGCATCCGCTTTATAAGGGGGGTTGGGGGCGTAAGACGGGATTTCGATCTCAAACATCTGTTTTAGGATTACCGCAGCGAAATTTTTCGTAGCACCCCGCCCCGATGATTGGTGTCTTAATTCGATCCTATCGTCCACCAACAGTAATCGAATCAACCTTAATATGTGGTTGTCCCACGGTGACATAAATACTGCCACTTACCGAACCGCAGAAGCCCGCAGCCAGTCCTAAATCTGCCGAACACATCGAAATCTTATTCATGATTTCCTTGGCTTCACCAATTAGCGTCGCCCCCTTGAGCGGCTTGGTAATTTTGCCATTTTCAATCAGATAAGCTTCATCCACCGAGAAATTAAATTGTCCGGTAGCACCAACGCTACCACCACCCATTTTCTTACAGTAGATCCCCTTCTCGATCGAGTTAAACAGATCCTCTACCTTGTGCTCTCCAGGTGCGATATAAGTATTCCGCATCCGACTCGCCGCTGCATAAGCATAATTATTCCGTCGTCCACTTCCCGTGCGCGGATGTCCAGTTCGGATCGATCCGGCTCGATCGGCGATAAAATTCTTGAGGATGCCATTTTCGATCAGTAAGGTGCGTTGGGCTGGCATTCCTTCATCATCCATGTCGATGGTGCCAAAAGCATTACCCGACAAACCCTCATCCCAAGCTGTCAGACTTTCGTGAGCGATTTTTTGTCCCTTCATATCGACAAACGGGGTAGTATTGCGCTCGATTTGGGTAGTTTCGAGTAAATGTCCGCACGCCTCATGGAAGATCACCCCACCAAACTTGTTTGCCATGATAATCGGGTAAGTTCCCGATTCTACATAGTCAGCGTAGAGCATCTTCCCCGCCGACTCCGACACATCCTCAGCAGTAGCAGCATAGTCCCAGGTTTTTAAAAACCCTGGATTGCTAGTATCACCGACGCGTTGTCCGATCGAAGAACGGTTCGCACCATCGGCACATAATAGGTTATACCCTACCGATTGTGTCAGCCGAATATCTCGCGCAAATGTTCCATCGCTAGATGCAACTAAAACCTCTTGCCAATCGCGGAAATAAGCAGCGCGTCGGGATTGAATGTGAGTAGCCGTCTGTTTTAGTTTGCCATTCGCCGCCAGCAACACATCTCCCATTTCCCGCATCGAGCTACATTCACCCAACCAGCTATCTTTCCCCTTTTTCGTGGCATAGTCGCGCAACAATTCGAGATTGATTTCGGGTACATAAGAATTAGGCGCGGGTAAATGTAACGCCATAATCCCCAATGCCTTCTCTAAGGCAGATTTTAGCCCCTGAAAGGATAGGTCGTTGGTACTGACATAGCAGTCAGCCTTACCCTTAAATACCCGCACTCCTGCCCCTGTCGATAGGCGCGGCGAGATACTCGTGATTTGGTCATCTTCCGCCAGACAGCTAATATAATTTGCGCGCTCTAGGAAAAACTCCACAAAATCAGCACCCGCCGCTCGCCCCAAACCTAGCAGTGTCGATAATGGAGCTTCCCAGGTTTCATCAAACCGATGTGTAGTGGATGAATAACTTAGATTTGGTAGTTGTTTAGATAACAGAAAAGTCTTGGGATCGATCGAAACAGTCATGTAAGCTTCTCCTGGGTTGCTTTACTTATTGTAACAAACACAAAAGAGATTCGTGTGGCGGATCGAGTGAGGCTTTCACTCCCTCCCCTGACAAAGGGGACTAGGTTGGGATAAATATCTTACATGACAACTCAAATAACTTGTCAGTACACATTAGCCCATCGCCTAGCTCTAAAACACTGTAAACATCTATAACAATTGTTATCGATTAATTGAAGAAAATACGATCGTCCGTCAATAGATCTATGCTAAAAATATAGTAAACAATTTTGGTAAAAACATATGGACAAGCAAAGATATCGGATGAACTGCACCCTCACCTTTAGTGATATTTATGGGCAGATTGTCATTTGGCTGATGGTAATTTTTATCAGTCTTGCTTCGGCTTTGTCGCTGTGGAGTACTACTCGCCAAATATATGCCCTAGCCACAGTCGGGTTGATCTTAGTTTTATCCCTACCCTTTTTACTCTTCGCCTTTGTCACTACCCTACTCAATCACATTGAATTCGTCCCGCTCGAAGTCAACGAAACTACTAGTAGCAGCACCAATAAGCACAAAGTCCAAAAAATACAGCCAGCAGCAGTCTAAAGCGGATTGGGAGCGTCAGTAGTCAAAATATTTCGCTCTCATCTCCGGTGGTGTAGCATCCGATCGAGGATCGTCGCGATCCCTTATTACCTTTTGGTATAACTAGGACAGATGCTGAAAAAGTGGTTAGGACATGTTAGTCCGCGAAGGCGGACTTTGCATTATGAGCGGCGATTTCAATCGCTGTCCTAATCGCTGTTCTAAACTGGGTATTCATGTCGAACAAAAGGAATATTAATAATCTCCCCCTCTACATCACCCACCATTACCTTCAAGCCTACCCCACCAGCTTTCGATCGAACATAGCCCAATCCCAATTCCCCATCATTACTACAACTAGTCAAGACACCAACCTTTTCACCATCAACAGTAATAGTCTCACCCACAGCCACAGAGCCAGTTAATTTAACGCCCCAAAGATACTGTTTGACACCCCGATAAGTATTGAGTCTAGCGATCGTTTCTTGACCGATATAGCAGCCTTTGCTAAACGAAATCGTATCCCACAAACCCACCTCCAAGGGGTTGTAATCTTCTGTTAACTCCGCATCGGGTTTTGGTCTACCTTGAGCGATTCGCAGGCATTCCCAGGCATCCTCGTCCACGATCGCGGCACCTAAATTAGTAATAGACTGATATAAGGTTGCAGACTTATCCCGATCGCAAATCAATCGATATCCAGGTAAACCCAATTCAGTCCCGATCGCGATTCGCACCTCGACACCATCAATAATATATACTTGATGACTATGCTGAGGTAAATCTGTAATTGAACAACCCAATTGCGCTAATATCCCCATACTCTCATCACCCATTAAAGTAAAACTAGCTAGAGTATCAGTGACATCTTTTAACTTGACTCGATCGGCAAAAAAGATATATCGATCGAGCCAATTAAATAAATATTCACGCCGATTGGGCGAGCAGATTAATAATACCTCATCAGCTAAAATCAATCCAGTTACTAGATCGATCGTCCGAGCAGTAGAAGTGACAAATACCGTATCACATCCTTCTCCCGCCAAACGTTTTTCAAAATCCGCCGTGCTTTGATTGTGGAGAAACCTGAGTCGATCTCGATCGCTCACCAGAATTTTCCCCCGATCGGAACTATCATAAATAGCAGCACCCGATCGAGCAGATTTAAGTATTGTTTGGATATTCAAATTACTATTTTCCATATATTTTAATCCGCTTAGGCATTTGGAGCGTTAGTAGCATTTTCAGCCACCATCAAGGCAAATTGTCAAAAATCTTCGCAATTACAGCCTTAGCCTTATTATCCAGCAGCATCCAGTCGATCGTCCCAGTATCCAGATCGATCGAACTAGTATCTACCTCCACAATTCGACTCTCAAGTTCGCTGTGACTGCCATCATAATTGAGAAAACATACCTGATAGCATAAATCCCAAATATCAAACTTTAACTGCTTATCCTCAGATTCCAGACACAAATAATTAATCGGGTGAGGATCGCGCACCTCCTCATAACTGACTTTCCATGTCGAAACCTCCGACTGTTGGCGGATTCGATCGATTATCCTGATATAAATCGGCTGCATCAAAAACTCCGCTTGTTGCCAAGCCAATTCACTCGCAAATTTAGGCTGCATAAATATAAGTTTTAAAATTCAATCCTCTATTCCTCACTTTACCTCCTCCGTGTTCGCACATGTCTGAGACAAAACCTCCGTGTACCTCAGAGGTTAAAAAATTACCCTCCAAACCCAGCATCAGCGATCGCGCAGCCGGATACATTCGGTTATAATGGTTGCTGTTAGCTAGTACGATCGAAATTCTAATGTTTGGTGATTTTTTTGACAACATCAGTCGATACCCCAGCTATTTTGTAACGATTATCCTCGGTATCTTCATTTCCGCCTTTGGTTGGTTAGCACCATTGTGGAAGCGTCCAGTCACAGCAGTTGCGCTGGTTGGATTTTTGGTAGGAGCAGTCATGGTCATAGTATTGACACTCAAAGCAATGTTAGGATTCACACCCATCAACTGAAATTGTGTTGGTGGTTAAAAAGATTTAAGAAAAATTATGACTAATACTCGTCGCGTGTCACGCGTCGCCGAACTCATCAAGCGCGAAGTCAGTCAGATGATCCTCTTTGATATCAAAGACGACAGGGTTGGTGCTGGGATGGTAAGTGTCACTGCTGTAGATGTCGCTGGCGATCTTCAGCATACCAAAATCTTTGTCAGTATTTACGGTAGCGATGAAGTTCGGGCCGAGACGATGGAAGGACTCAAATCAGTCACCGGATACGTCCGCAGTGAATTGGGCAAACGCGTCCGACTCAGACGTACGCCCACAGTGATTTTTGTAGAGGATAAATCATTCGATCGAGCTACCAGCGTTCTATCACTCATCAACCAACTCAGTTTAAAGCGTGGTGAGTCAGAAGATCTAGCTCCATCTGAATTGGATAGCGATTCTACAGCTCAATCTGATGAAGGGGAAGTTTTGCCAAAGACTGAAAATTCTCAGGTTTAGCAGTAAATTGTAGGGTGTGTTAGCGACAGCGTAACGCATCAAACCAACATCCCACAACAAAAACTCCTGCCGAATCGACAGGAGTTTTTGCTTATGCTGTAATTAGATCGAGATTAGTCGATGTCATTCAAGAACAATGTTGGTTCTGTTTCGCGGTTCAGTCCTTTCTCGAAACCAGCAGCAGCAGCGCGTGCGCGTCCTGCGTGCCACAAGTGACCGATAAAGAAGAAGAATCCTAACACGAAGTGAGAACAAGCCAACCACGCACGAGGCGAGACGTAGTTGAATGCGTTGATTTCAGTAATAACCCCACCAACTGAGTTCAAGGAACCCAGAGGCGCGTGAGTCATGTACTCAGCCGCACGACGTGCTTGCCAAGGTTGAATATCATTCTTGACTTTGCTCAGATCCAAACCGTTAGGTCCACGTAGTGGCTCTAACCAAGGACCTTGGAAATCCCAGAACCGCATGGTTTCACCACCGAAGATGATTTCTCCAGAAGGAGAACGCATCAGGTACTTACCTAGACCAGTAGGACCTTGAGCAGTTGCGATATTCGCACCTAAACGTTGGTCGCGGATCAAGAAGGTCAATGCTTGTGCTTGAGAAGCTTCAGGGCCTGTAGGACCGAAGAATTCACTAGGATAAACAGTGTTGTTGTACCAAACCATGATCGACGCAACAAACGCCATCAAGGATACAGCAGCTAAACTGTAAGAGAGGTAAGCTTCACCAGACCAGACCAGTGCTCGACGTGCCCAACCAAAAGGTTTGGTCAGAATGTGCCAGATCCCACCACCGATACATAGTAAAGCAACCCAAATGTGTCCGCCGACAACATCTTCTAAGTTATTAACACTAATAATCCAGCCTTCGCCACCGAAGGGAGCTTTCAGTAAATAACCAAAGATGATTGCTGGGTTGAGAGTAGGATTGGTAATGATGCGAACATCCCCACCACCTGGTGCCCAGGTATCATACAAACCACCAACGAACATTGCTTTGATGACGAGCAATAATGCACCACAACCCAGAATTACGAGGTGGAAGCCCAAAATCGAAGTCATTTTGTCCTTGTCTCTCCAGTCGTAACCGAAGAAAGAAGAATACTGTTCTAGTGTGTCAGGACCACGTAGTGCATGGTAAAGACCACCAACACCCAATACCGCAGAGGAAATTAGGTGTAAAACACCGACGACAAAGTAAGGAAATGTATCAACGATTTCGCCACCAGGACCGACACCCCAACCTTGGGTAGCCAAGTGAGAAAGTAAAATAATACCTTGTTCGTACATCGGTTTTTCGGGTACGAAGTGAGCCACCTCAAACAGGCACATGGCTCCAGCCCAAAAGACAATCAAACCAGCGTGGGCAACGTGTGCGCCCAACAGCTTACCAGACAGATTGATCAGACGCGCATTTCCAGACCACCAGGCGAACCCAGATGATTCTTGATCGCGTCCACCACCCGAAACCATTGTAGTATTAAAGGGCGTTTCCACTCTTGCAGTACCTCGATCGATGAACTATATGTGAAATCTGAAGTGAACTGCCTACATTCATTGCCTAAGCTACAAATATAGGCTTCCCCATTCACTGGGAATAGCCGCTAGAACTACTAAATAGTTCTGTTGGTCTGACATTCCCTCCAAGGGCAGAAGTCCTGGTTCCCAAGACCCAAATTTTTTTGGCGATCATTACCTATGCGCTTGGTTTTCGCTTGCGGTATCGATCGCCCAGAACTATCGATTAAAAAAACCGGAAGATAAATCGATTGTACAATTATCTTCCGATGTTTCAACGCTTTTAGAGCGCGTTACCACGAGGCAATACTTCTTCTGGGAAGATGAACTGTTCGTGTGGTTGGTCTTGTGGAGCCATCCATGCGCGAATACCTTCGTTGAGCAGAATATTCTTGGTGTAGAATGTTTCAAACTCAGGATCTTCTGCTGCTCTCAATTCTTGAGATACGAAGTCATATGCACGTAAGTTTAATGCTAAACCGACGATCCCGATCGAACTCATCCACAATCCAGTCACAGGGACAAAGAGCATGAAGAAGTGCAACCAACGTTTGTTGGAGAAAGCTACACCGAAAATCTGCGACCAGAAACGGTTTGCAGTTACCATCGAGTAGGTTTCTTCAGCTTGGGTAGGATCGAACGCACGGAATGTGTTCGATGATTCGCCATCGCCATCTTCAAATAGAGTGTTTTCTACAGTCGCACCGTGAATCGCACACAGTAACGCACCGCCGAGAATCCCTGCAACACCCATCATGTGGAAGGGGTTGAGAGTCCAGTTGTGGAAACCTTGTAGGAATAGGATAAAACGGAAGATTGCTGCTACTCCAAAAGAAGGTGCGAAGAACCAACCAGATTGACCCAATGGGTAAATTAGGAAGACGCTGACGAACACTGCGATTGGGCCAGAGAAAGCTAATGCGTTGTAAGGACGAATCCCTACTAGGCGAGAAATTTCAAATTGACGTAACATGAAGCCGATCAAACCAAACGCGCCGTGAAGAGCAACAAATGCCCACAGACCGCCTAGTTGACACCAGCGAGTAAAGTCGCCTTGTGCTTCAGGTCCCCATAGCAGCATTAGGGAGTGACCTACGCTATTAGGAGGAGTGGAAAGAGCTGCTGTCAAGAAGTTACAACCTTCAAGGTAGCTAGAAGCCAAACCGTGACTGTACCAGGATGTAACGAATGTGGTACCAGTCATCCAGCCGCCGAGTGCCATAAACGCACAAGGGAATAGTAAGACACCAGACCAACCTACGAACACGAATCGATCTTTTTTTAGCCAGTCGTCTACGACATCAAAGATGCCTCTATCGACCTGCTGGTTGCCAACTGCAATAGTCATGGTGCAGTAAATCTCCAGATATTATGAGGACATGATAGCGGGGGCTGAATTTACGTAGCTTAAATACATAGTCAGCACACCAATTGTTAACTGGTTTATTAAATCAGTTTACGTTTCTTTACTTAGTCTAATAGAATTGTGTCGAAATGGCGAGGATCTTTAGATTTTCTTCGCTAATGTTTAATATTTTACCGATAAATAACCCTTTTGACTCCGATCTCAGCAAAATTTATGAGTATTTATACTTACTGTTTGTCCGATCGACTAGAGATAACGACACTCGATCCCCATCGCTGCCGCAGCTCCGATCTGTACTGTTTACCCAAATTCGATCGGTCACTATCCACTAAATTATCGATCGTTTACAATTAGGATGCTTATCACAATCTTCTCCTTTATATGTACGTCATCGAAATCCTGCTCAAAAATACGGCAATGCCCATGTCAGTGCAACGCAAGACTGTCGAAGAGGCTAATACCGTCTATCAACAGGTTTTGGAAGCGACAAAATCGAACGATCGCTCTTTGCTAGAATTGTCTTGCGATCGTCAGCCAGAAAAGAAAATTGCCGTGATGACCGATTCGATCGTTGCCGCTCAAATGTACGAAAAATCTGGTGCGGCTGCTTCAGGCAAAACGCCTGGGTTTGTCTCCTATGCTGAAATCGCCAGCTAAAAACCTCGCTCGATCTTCTCTACGCTCTCTGTTGTAGAGCGATCGACAACCTTAAAATACTATGACTGAATCCTTACCACTATCATTACCAGCGATCGAGGTAAAGGATCTTTCCTTCGCCTGGAAATCTGGGAAAAATGTCCTCGATGGTTGCTCTCTATCAGTACCACGCGGCGAATTTTGGATGCTCTTGGGTACCAATGGTAGCGGTAAATCGACATTATTACAGCTCATTGCTGGATTACTGGCTCCTCAGGTTGGAACGATCGATATTCATGGTGGTTTAGGAATTGTGTTCCAAAATCCCGATTACCAGTTGGTGATGCCGACTGTCGGTGCTGATGTCGCTTTTGGATTAGTTGCCGAACGACTTACTTCCAGCCAGGTGCATCATCGTGTCACTGAAGCTCTAACTGCTGTCAACCTAGCCGATCTGATCCGTCGTCCTATTTATGCACTCAGTGGCGGTCAAAAGCAGCGTGTGGCGATCGCTGGAGCGATCGCCAGACAAATTGAAGTAATCTTATTTGATGAGCCTACAGCCCTGCTAGACCCTGATGCTCAATTAGATCTCGTTGCCAGAGTCCGCGAACTCGTCAAAAGTCGTGGTTTGACTGCGCTGTGGGTCACTCATCGGCTCGAAGAATTAGACTATTGTGATGGAGCATTTTTGCTAGAGCATGGCAAATTAGTCGATCGAGGCAATCCCGATCGAATGCGCCAAAAATTAATGAGAGAAATCATTTAGATAATGGGAGCTAGGGGATTCGATCGCTAATTGTGTATGGATTCTAACCCAAAATACATACATTCTCCTTATCCCCGACCCCCTATCCACTTGTCCCACAACTTGCTAATATTAAGAAAGCAAATATAAAAATTTATTAAGAAGGTTGTAAGTTGAATCATGCCTCCCTCACGAAAACAAGCTGTATTGCTCGTTGACGGCTACAACGTGATTGGAGCCTGGACAGACTTACACGATTGCCTTGGGCAAATCAAAGGTCAACGACAGACTAGGCAAAATCCGCTCCAATCAGGCTCGAAAGAAGATCTAGAAGCAGCAAGATCGAAACTAGTCGAAGCCTTGATCAACTATAGTGTGTTTGAAGATTACCAAACTAAAATAGTTTTTGATGCTTACAGTCGGGATGTCCCAGCTTATTGTGAGACGATTACGCCCAACTTATCGATTCATTATAGTGACTTTCTCGAAACTGCCGATACGTACATTGAGAAGTTCTGTGCAGCGTTTCGCCACGATCTACAATACTCAGCTTCTAGACTAATTGTAGCAACATCCGATCGCGCCCAACAATTGACAGCCATCGGTTTTGGCGCCGAATGGATTTCCTCCTTGCAACTGATTTCGGATGTCGATTTCAGTGCCAAGAGATCGAAGCAACGACATCGCCCTCAGAAACAATCCTCTAAACGCTTTTTGGTTAATTCCCTCGATGCCAAAGTCCAAGCTCGGCTCTCAGCACTCCGACATGGCTTACCCATGGATGATACCTGACCAGCGATCGTCAGTATATACCAATTTAATTATCCCACCACAAGCTAAATCGTAAGTTCGCCAATCATCTTCACCCGTTAAGGCGGCTACAATACCCAGTACAGAACCTTTGTGAGCGATCGCCAAGCCATTTTCATAGTTGTCTCGAACCAACTTGTGTGCTAAAATATTAATACGTTTATTTAAGTCCTCAGCAGTTTCAGGATAGTAGGGCATAACGAGAGATCGATAATTAGCATTAATATTTGGATAACATTTGACCAAATCATCAACTGGAGTAGTCTCTGGGAATTCTGAAGTCCATTCTTGACACAGCCACTCACACAACCCCCATTCGAGCTGAATCGGTAACTGAAGTAATCTAGCTAGTGGGTCTGCCGTTTGGATCGTCCGCAGAAAGGGAGATGTAAAGATGCGATCGATCGGGCAGTGACTCAATTCCTGAGCCAAAGAGATGGCTCGGTCGAACCCTTGAGCCGAAAGGGGCGGGTCGTAACGGTAAATCGCAGTATCAAACCATTCCGGCCAAATAAAATCCAATCGATGTGCATGACGAGCCAACCAAAGTGTCTGCATTGAATCTAAATTCCTAGTTGTGCTGTGGATCGCAGGTATGTAAATAAATAGTAACTATGATGAGAGTGAGAATAGATCGACTAGGGCGGTTATTAGGGAAGATTTGGGTGTGAAGACCGACCCGATCGACGTTGATAATGTTCAGAGTCTTTACTGTCAGCCAATTGGCTGAGGATTAAAAAAGTTAGTCAGTAAATGTGTAGAAATGTTAAAATTGTTAGAATAAACGTATGAAGTCAACTTGAGAACCAAGTGCAATTGATGGTTACTGCCGCAACAGCGATCGATATTTAACTGTCTTGCCTTTGTTTTAAGCTGGGGCAAATCTCCAGCTCACATGTCGCAACTGTCGCTCAGACAGACCTCGCACTTGAGATTTTGCATCTAAATTCCCCCTACATTTTTAGCCAGAGTCATGAAAACTGCTCAAGCATCAACCGATACTGTCCGTACCTACCTCCGTGAAATTGGGCGCGTGCCCCTGCTCACCCACGAGCAGGAAATCCTGTATGGTAAGCAGGTACAGCAGTTGGTGATCCTGATGGCGGTCAAAAATACTCTCATGGAAGAACTCGGTCAAGAACCAAGTTTAACCGAATGGGCAACTGCTGCCAACATCGATCCACTCCAACTGCAAAAGACCGTTTCTGCGGGTGAAAACGCCAAACGCCGTATGGTAGAGGCTAATCTCCGACTGGTAGTGTCTGTTGCCAAAAAATATATCAAGCGCAATATCGACCTGTTGGATTTGATCCAAGAAGGGACAATTGGGATGCAGCGTGGAGTCGAAAAATTCGATCCTAGTAAAGGTTATCGGTTTTCGACATATGCCTACTGGTGGATTCGCCAAGCGATTACCCGTGCTATTGCGGAAAAAGCACGAGCGATTCGGCTACCAATCCACATCACCGAAAAGCTCAACAAAATCAAAAAAGCCCAACGCGCTCTCGCCCAACAATTTGGACGAGCAGCGACAATCAACGAGCTAGCAGCAGAACTAGAGTTAACGTCCAAACAAGTTAGAGAGTATCTAGAACGTGCGCGTCAACCATTATCACTAGACTTACGGGTAGGTGACAATCAAGACACCGAACTCGGAGATTTGTTAGAAGATCCAGGGATCTCGCCAGAGGAATATGTGACCAACTCATCACTTCAAGTAGACTTGGAGCGGATGATGTCCGAACTCACTCCTCAGCAACAGCAAGTCCTCACCCTGCGGTTTGGGTTGAAAGATACTCAACCGCTCACCCTGGCAAAAATCGGTGACTTACTCAATATCAGCCGCGAACGAGTACGTCAAATCGAGCGTGAAGCAATAGCCAAACTTCGCAAACGTAAAGCAGATATCGGTGAATATCTAGCTTCATAATCAAAATAGTTAAGTCCGCATCAGCGGGCTTTTTTTATATGGGCATTTTTATTGCGTTCGGAGGGGCAAGTTTAAGCTACTCCCTTTCCACTCAAGAAATAGACATCATGATTCACACTGTGCCTACGGCAGGCTACGCCAACGGCTCACTATCGCCAGCGAGGCTAGCCAACGAGTTCGCATTGCCTACGGCAAGCTAACGCCAACAGTGCAAGCCATTCACCATCGACCATTCACCCCCTACCCTAAATGTCTAACTTGACACTGGAAGAGAGTAGAATCGCCTCTACAGATCTAAATATTTTTTGAGATGAAATTGTGAATTTAGAACTACCCCATAAACGAATTGGTGTCGCGGTAATCTGGAATCAATCTGGGCAAATCTTAATCGACAAGCGAAAGCTAGATGGAACAATGGGCGGACTGTGGGAATTCCCAGGTGGTAAAATCGAAGCAGGGGAAACGGTAGTTGATTGTATCCTGCGGGAGATTCATGAGGAACTAGCGATCGAAATTACCGTAGGGGAGCATCTGATAACGATCGAGCATACCTATCCCACATTTCAAATTACCCTCATCGTCCATCATTGTCAGCATATCAGTGGTATTCCTCAACCGATCGAGTCTGACGAAATTCGCTGGGTAGATGTCAGCGATTTGAACCGATACCAATTTCCAGCGGCTAATCTGGCAATCATCACGGCAATTCAGTCAGGGTATAAATGTCAGGTGTCAGGGATTGAGGCGACTGGTAACTAAATACCAACTTATCTGGAATCGCTAAGTGCAAACTTGTATGAAGAAGTAGTAGTATTTTTGGCTTGAGCTAGATCCTTCTGGTTCAACTGGGTACAATCTAAACAATACGGCACAGTGATAAAGCTATGGCGACAGAATTAGCAATTCGGACTGAAGATTTAACCAAACAATTCGATCGTCATATTGCTGTAAATGGCGTAGATTTGGCGATAGAAGCTGGCGAAGTGTACGGATTGATAGGCCCTAATGGAGCGGGTAAGACGACCCTGATGCGGATGCTAGCCACCGCTGAGGAGCCAACTGTAGGAGAGATCTATATCAATGGCGAACGGTTGCTGCGAGATCGCAGTAATGCCAATCTGAAAAGATTGCTAGGCTATCTTCCTGACGATTTTCCCTTGTATGATGACCTGACGGTTTGGGATTATCTCGATTATTTTGCACGGCTGTATAAACTCACCGCCGAACATCGTCAGCGACGGTTATATGATGTGCTGGAGTTGGTACAACTTAGTACCAAGCGCAACAGTAAAATTGCTACTTTATCGCGAGGGATGAAACAGCGATTGAGCCTAGCGCGGACGATTATTCACGAACCAATTTTACTACTATTAGATGAACCTGTATCGGGATTGGATCCGATCGCGCGGATGCAGTTTCGGCAGATTATTAAGACACTCCAAGAAGCGGGAATGACGATCCTTATCTCATCTCATGTATTGAGTGATTTAGCAGAACTCTGCACTTCAGTGGGGATTATGGAGTTAGGATTTTTAGTTGAAAGTTGCCAGCTTCAGGATCTTTATCAACGCCTGAGCCGCCAACAAATTTTGATTAGTACCCTTGGCGATCTAGAAGTAGTCAAATGCGAACTCAAAGCTAACTCTCTAGTAACGGATATTGAATTTTTAGTCGGTACAAATCAAATTCGGTTAGAGTTTTCGGGTACAGAACAGGATGCGGCTGATTTATTACGATCGCTTATTCACGCACAGTTACCGATTACCAGTTTCCAATGTACACAGGAAGATTTAGAAACCATCTTCTTGAAATTAGGGCATCAACAAGCTTCTTAAATTAATTGATAATTGATAATTGATAATTGATAATTGATAATTGATAATTGGGTTTTTAAGATGCGGATTGAGCGCACCAAGCAGCGGATGCAACCACGCGGAGGATACCTTGAGCATGTGTTGCACCAAGCAAACCCCGAAGCCATGGCTTCTGCTCTTTGTTAAATCAGTTGCCAGCTTACTGTTACTTAGTGAGGACAAATATATGAGGTGAGTACTTATAATTTAGATCGGAGCCGTTATTAATAATTTAAGTGGAATTAATTATGCTACTAGACAGACTAATTGACAAAGCAGGTGACTCAAGTCCCCAACTCTTTCGAGAACTTAAAGAACGTTTGACGCTAAGAAATATTGGGGTAGCGATCGCATCGGCTCTGGTGATTCAAGCACTTGTCATGATGTATTTTAATGGACAAATTCCTGTCCCTACATATGACGATACGTTGAGTCCTGGTGCTTCAGTGCATCAGCTCATCGAAAAACATAGTACCTACTGTACGTCTTCAAATCGTGGAAATATCTACGATACTCTCTGCAAACTGAATGAAACTGGGAATTTTTTGATTAATTGGCAGAAATGGTGGTTGGATGTGTTTACCTGTCTTAGTTGGGTTTTACCTTTAGCACTGATTCTCGGATCGGTTTACCTATTGGTTGCCGATTTAGTCCAAGAAGAAAAACGCGGTACTCTCAACTTTATCCGGCTCAGTCCCCAATCAGCACGGCAGATTTTTATCGGCAAAATCTTGGGCGTACCGATTTTGGTATATCTGGTTGTCGCACTAATTATACCCCTGCATTTAGCTGTAGGACTTACTGCTGGCGGTAGTTTACCACTAATAGCTAGCTGGTATATATCGATCGGCTCGATCTGGTTTCTGCTGTCTAGTGCAGCGATCTTGTATGTGCTGCTTGGCGGTATTCAGGCAATTTTGACAGTTATTGCTGTTGCTTACCCGATCTGTTTACCACTTCTAGCCATTAATGCCTTTACCTCCGCCACGATCGAGCGTGCTGAATGGTTAGCGACAATTGGTAAATATATCTCCTGGTTTGGATTACCAATCCTCAGTAGCGCAATCTTTTTCAATACCTTTGGAACTGGCTGTTGTTTGGTAGCTAGCTATTGGGTTTGGCAAGCCTTAGAGCGTTGCTATCTCAATCCGACAGCAACAACTATCGGAAAGTCCCAGAGCTACCTCATCAATCTTTGCTGCCAACTATGGGTTGCGGGATTTGTTTTACCATCAATTCTTCACTCCAACTCTTCTACAGAGGGAACGATTGTGGGGTTAGCAGGTATGGATGCGATCGTCCTGTCATTATTGATTCCCATGTTATTGCCGAGCAAACAAGCATTGCAAGATTGGAGTCGCCATCGCCGCGAACGCATCGATCGTCAACATCGCCAGTTTTGGCAACGCGAACTAGTTCAAGATTTAATTAATAATGATAAGAGTCCAGCATTACTGGCGATCGCGATTAATATCGGGATGGCGATGATATTGTGGATACCTGCCTCGATCTTCACATTTGGCACTCCAGGTCATGGTGTCAGATTTCTCGCTAGCGGATGTTTAGCCGCCAGTCTGATCTTAATCTATGCAGCGATCGCTCATTTAGGTCTATTTCTCAAGGTTCGGAAGCGCAATGTGTGGATTATGGCAATCGTCGCTGGAGTGATGTTATTACCTCTAGTCGGTGCCTTTGTCTTATCTCCCGATCGCGCTCCGACAGGCATTGCGGCAATAATGCTGTTATTTTCCCCACTTGCATCGATCGGAATGATGAAACTTAGTGGCGGAACCATCCTAGTCACATTCGCAGCACAGTTAATGCTGTTAACAGCTTTGACTCACCAATTACAGCGGAAATTGCAGAGCGTGGGACACTCACACAGCAACAAGTTACTCGCTCACACTTAATATCTGAGTAGATCCTATCCATCAGCCCGGTTTCTAGTAGAAGCTGGGTTTTTTAGCGATCGGTGAGATCGTCGTCTTTAGGCTTACTTTTAGCCTTACGGATCAGTTGCGCGATCGTGCGCGAGAGCGAAAGTCCAGACTCAGCAGCGAGCTTTTCTAACTTCTCACGCTCGATCGGATCGAGGGAAACATTTAAGCGATTTTTCTTTGTACTCACAGCGCAAAAGTGGTGTAACTATGGTACCCATTGTCCGAGTTAGAAGCTTGGCAGAGTCAAGATATTAACGTTTGTGACAAACATGAGGAAAAAACAGATCGGAGTCCCTATCGCATTGTATAAACTTAAATTAATAGGTAATACTAATTACTAGTGGCTCTGCCAGTGCCAACTAGCTAAAACTAGTCAGCCTCTCATATTAATACGAGAGTTTTCCCAAATTTATTAAGCTATGTAAAGCACATAGTGCAAAAGTAGCCGAAAAGTTGGACATCAAAACTATTAACTGCATACAGGATTAAATATATGTTAGACGGATTCTC
>NZ_JBGSQZ010000025.1:0-12999 GCF_041737865.1 Chamaesiphon sp. | reverse complement strand
TACCGTCCGCTCATAGAGCAATTCCTGCAAGAATGGTCGGGAGAAGAACTAGTGTTGGTAATCGATACGAGCATGTTTTGGGACATGTATTGCTTAATTGAAGTCTGTATTGCGTGGGGTGGTCGTTGTCTTGTCGCACTTGTCTGGTCGGTTCCGCCGATGCGTGACAAGTTAAGAAAAGTCGAGGTTTGTCAAGAGGGGAAAGAAAAGATGTCAAACTCAGACTAGCACAGAGTTAGAACCGAGTTTGACCCATGCCCAAAAAGCGGACAACAAATCGTGACCATGCCAAGCGACAACAACGTCCGATGATGGAAGAGGAGGTGATAGCGGCACAATTAGAAAAACTAGTTACACCAGCAGTATTAGCACAAGAGAAATACTATCGCCAACTCGGAATGAGGGATAGAATACTGAACCTGCCGCTGATGGTAGCAGCAGTACTGACACTAATTTGGCGAGACATAGCGGGAGTCAGAGAACTGAGCAGAATACTTGCCAGAGAAGGATTTCTATGGTGCGAACCAATACAAGTCAGCTGGGCGGGAGACCCGTCCAGCAGCCAACAAGCATTATCACAGCGATTTCTGACATTTCCCGCCGAAATATTTGAGCGAGTATTCAAAGAATTACTGCCAGAATTTGAGCGAAAATGGCACAGTCGCAAGCAAAGACCACTACCCTCAAGCATTCAATTTGCCCGAACTAAATTTGCCCAAATTTGGGCTAGTGACGGTTCAACATTGGAAGCAGTTTTCAAGAAATTAGACAGTCTGGCAGCAGTGCCAAAAAATCAGTTAGCGGGAAAAATAGGAGTAGTAATCGATCTAGTAACCAGACTACCAGTAGAAATTTGGTTTCAGGAAAAAGCCACAGCTAGTGATATGAAATTTGAGGCAGACATTTTGAAGCTGGTTAAGCCCCAGACATTGATATTGCTAGATCGAGGCTTCTGCCATTATCAGTTTTGGAAACAACTAATCGAAAGGGATGTTCATTTAATTACTCGACTAAACAACAAAGCATCATTTACGGTCGAGCGAGTATTCACCAACAGTTACAGCCTCCGCGACCGGACTGTCAAAATGGGTGCTGGCACAAAGACAATTCCCTGTATCACAATGAGATTGGTGGAAATCAGAGCGGGTAAATCTTGGTATTCATACCTGACTAGTGTGCTTGACCCACTGATTTTACCTCCCTATGTAGTCGCTGATTTGTATGGCAGAAGGTGGCGGATTGAGGAGGCATTTAATACTGTTAAACGCTTATTAGGTCTAAGCTATATCTGGACAGGTTCACTCAATGGTATTCAATTGCAACTCTACTGGGCGGGAGACCCGTCCAGTGGGGGACTTGGCTATTTTATGCTGTTTTAGTAGATCTAGGTGATGCTGTTGCCGATGAAGTGTCTCTTCCTTTCGACCGCATTTCTTTAGAGATGATCTACCGTGGTCTTTATCATTTCTATGTTGCTCATCATAAAGGTTTAGCTACTGACCCTATTAAATATTTTGCGGCTTCTGAAAATAGAGATTTGGGGATTATTAAATCTATCCGCAAACCATTCAAGAAATTGATTATTGACCCCTTCCCCGACCGAGTGAATAGGGAAGGGTCATTCTTTTTTGAGCCATCCTCTCAACCCTGCTTGACAACTGCACTCGCACCTTAACTTGTCACCAATCGTCCAACCCGTACTTAAATTTTGGTAATATCGGTGGTTCGCAAACTGCCAGCGGCGGTGTGACGAACTTAGATACGAGTAGTTCAGAATCAGTTCGAGCTGGTTATGCCAATTACAATAGTTCGGGGTTAGTAAACTCATTATTTCCAGTATTAGATAATAATGCTGGATATACACTCAGCTTTACAATGAAAGTTAACTCCCAAACTAATAATGGTTCAAATGGAGAGTATCGTGCGGGTTTTAGTGCGATCGTTTTGGGGAGCGATAAAAAAGGGATCGAGCTGGGGTTTAGAAATCCCAACACAAACACGAATATTCCCGATATTTTCTCTCAAAATAGCGCAACTTTTAATACTCCTGGTGAGCGAAATGCAAGTCTGAGCGGGATACTATCTAATTTGAGTACATACAATTTAACTGTCTTGGGCAATGGGTATACGCTCACTAGTGAAGGGAATACGCTCTTGAGTGGTTTACTTAGAGATTACACCAGTGCTGTCGGACTTTTGACTGATGTTTATCGAACTCCCAACTTTATCTTCTTGGGAGATAATACAACTTCTGCTGGCGCGAATGTCGATATCCAAAGCATTACTTTAACCACTACAGATGCTACTGCCGTTCCAGAGCCGAGTAGTATGCTAGGTATCGGACTAGCGATCGGATTCGGTGCTAGACTCAGACATAAGTTGGGCAAAAACAGTTGACACTTCTCTTCTCGATCGAGAGGCTACGCCAACGATCCGCTGTGCCTACGGTAGGCTGTACCTACGCTGTACCTACGCTGTACCTACGGTAGGCTTCGCCAACGCCAACGCGTTGGCAGAGCCTGCGCTTTGCGCTTATGGCTACGCTCAGTGCAAGCAGTTGACAGTTGACAGAAATCGGATTCGGATAGCTTTAAACTTCTACGCTTGGGTACAAATAGTAAAAAATTTACTCACTTGTCGGAGTGACCTTTCGATCGGCGTTAGTGCTATAACTAATATCTGCTCACTATTCACTAATAACTGATTTGGCTGACGCTTATTTGTTAGTATCTCATGGTAGTCGCGATCCGCGCCCGCAGATGGCAATCGATCGATTGTCACACCAATTAAGCTCGTACTTGGAAGAAGTTTCCACTATCGAATCACCAATTCTAGTTGCGACAGCACAACTGGAATTAGCTGCAAAACCGCTACACGTCCAAATTAGCGATTTTGCTCGCAACTGCAAAGACAGAGGGATTACCCGCATGGCGATCTTGCCACTGTTTCTAATCCCTGGTGTGCATGTGATGGAAGACATTCCCGCACAGGTAGAAATTGCCGCCCAAGAGATAGCCAATTCTGTCCCAGCGCAGTCATGCCAACAGGTAAAATTAACAGTATTACCTTTTCTGGGTGAAGATCCCGATTTTGCGAATTTGTTCGCCCAGAACCGATCTTGCTTGCCAAGTCAGACTATTATATTAGCCCACGGCAGTCGCCGATCGGGTGGAAATGCGATCGTCGAACATCTAGCTAGTAGTGTGAATTTAGAGGTGGCTTATTGGTCAGTGGCTCCAAGTTTAACCGATCGAGTAGCCCAATTGGTCGCTACAGGTGCAACAGAAATCGGGATACTTCCCTACTTCCTATTTGCTGGGGGCATCACTGATGCGATCGCTCAATCGGTTGCACAATTGCGAGAGCAGTTTCCACAGGTAGAATTGATTCTAGGCGAACCGATGGGTAATAGTCCAGAATTGGTCGCCACGATCGCTAAAATCCTGGCATCGAGCGACACATCCCCAAATTAGTGCAACCAGACAGAGGAAAAGTGACACAGGTAGTTGGTAAAGTCTATTTAGTCGGTGCTGGGCCTGGAGATCCAGGATTGTTGACACTCAAGGGTAAGATCTTATTAGAGTCGGCTGATGTGGTGGTTTATGATGCCCTAGTTAGCCCTGAGATTCTAGCTAAAATCGCTCCTCACGCAGAAAAGATCGATGCTGGAAAACGGATGGGCAGACATTCCCTACTTCAGAATCAAACTACGGAATTATTAATCGCCAAAGCTCGCGAACATGCTATTGTCGTGCGATTGAAGGGTGGAGATCCGTTTATATTCGGGCGCGGTGGCGAAGAAATGGAAGATCTGATCGCTGCTGGTGTCTCTGTGGAAGTAGTGCCTGGAGTTACCTCTGGGATTGCGGCTCCAGCCTATGCTGGCATCCCCTTGACGCATCGCAATTATAGTTCTTCAGTGATTTTTGTGACCGGACACGAGATGGCGGGTAAATACCGTCCTGGGGTCAATTGGAACGCGATCGCTCATAGTGCCGAAACGATCGTAGTTTACATGGGCGTTCAGAATCTCGATCGGATCGCCCATGAATTAATGACGGCTGGATTGGCTGGTGATACGCCGATTGCCTTGGTGCGGTGGGGAACTACACCCAATCAGCAAGAGCTGATCGCTACCCTAGAAACGATCGTCGAGCAAGTCGAACTCCACAAATTTAGCGCACCTTCGATCGCCGTGATCGGCAATGTAGTTAAACTCCACGATACACTCGGTAGCTTTTACGCATCGCAAGAATCAACATAATTACCAGGATTGACGAGAAGCTAACTTTTCAAAATGTGCTTGAGTCTGATGAAGAAATAGTTCGCGGGGATCGGCGACATTAGTTAGGGTGGGAACTAAGTTGCGGGCTTGAAGTGCCATGTGGACTTGGAGATGAGCGACATAATCACTCATTTCTTCACCCGATCCAGTGGGATTTGGGGCAGTGTGGGCGAAATTATTCTGCATCACCGATCGTTCTTAAAAATTAAGGATTAGAAATTAACTCTCTCCTCAAAAGTTATCACACCCGATCGGCTTTGGTTCGGGATTCGCAACGAAGGTTAACAAACTCACATCTTGCGCCAATCCAGATCGATACGGTAAGGACGACCGATGAATTGTTGCGACAACGGTGCGAACCAGATCGCCTAAAATCATTTCATGGTGGCGATAATTACCGTAATATTATCGCTACCACCATGTTGTTTGGCAGCATCGATCAGAGCTTGAGCGGCAAGTTCTTCGGTCTCGGCTTGAAGATGGATGGCGATTTCATCGTGGGGAACTTCTTCGGTCAAACCATCGCTACAGAGTAAAATCCGATCGCCAGGATGGATATCTTGAGTCTGAATATTAATCTGACGTAAATCCCTACGACCCAGACAATGAGATAAAACGTGTCGGAGTGGATGCACTTTGGCTTCATCAGCGTTAAGTTGACCCAATTTCATCGCCCTAGCGACCCAAGTATCATCTTCAGTGATCGGGTCTAATTTGTCACCACGGAGCCGATAGAGCCTAGAGTCACCCACATGGGCAGACCAAACCATGTCATCGCGGAACAGAATCATCACCAGGGTGGTGCCCATATCGCCTCTCTGGGCGTTCTGTTCTTGGTCGGCGACGATGGCTTCATTAGCAGCGATAAGAGCTTGTGCTAGCAGGTTTTTGGTGTCGGGTTCGCTGTCCCAATGTTGTTCTAGGTATGTATGCGCTGTTTCGATCGCAATCCGGCTGGCTTCCTCGCCGCCAGCATGACCGCCCATCCCATCCGCAACTATAAAGAATCGTCCATCAGGATCGATGTGATATGCGTCTTGGTTGGCACTCCGGACCATCCCTTTATCTGTAAGACCTGTGAACAACGATTTCATAATCAAAGTGCCTGTGCCGATTAACGATCCAAAAATTTAAAACAGACAGATGGACAAGGTGCGAGTTGTGGGCGGAGATAGCTAGCATCTTGCTACCAAGTCTCATCATTTATCGAACTTGCCGAGTAGTTGCCATCATCGATCTCATAGTACCCAGATGGCACTAATCGTTAATCTATGACATCCGATCTTGTCGATCGAGTTTCCGCATTTGCCGAAACCACACTACCAAGCTAATTGCGGCGATTGCCCCAACTACGCTAGCCGCGATCGTGTATTCATTAACAAATAGAATCGTAGCAGACAATGTAAATGTCGCAACCAAGATTGCGTAATTTGTGTTTTGCTGCATGGTGCCAAGTCTGCGTAAATATCGATCTGTTTCGCTCGAACGGACTCGAACGCGAATATCACCACGTTCTAATTTGTCGATGGTGTCTTCGAGTCGGCGGGGTAAACCGAGGGCTGAACTGCCTACTTGAGCCGCTTGTCTGCCGATTTCGGCGAGGAAGGCATTGGCATCGGGGGTACTATTACCGTTACTATTCATAATCTGAAATGCAAAGGGCTGTGCCGCTTCCATAAAGTTAAAATCGGGATCGAGTCCTTTACCGACACCTTCGATGGTGGAAAATGCCCGCATCACGAAGGTAAAGGTGGCGGGAAACCGGAATGGTTGTCCGTAGGCAATGTCGTAGAGGTCGTCGGTAATCTGAGCTACAGATTGGGATTCCAAGGGTTTGTCGAGGAAATTGTCTAGTAGATATTGCACCGAGCGACGAATCGGATCGGTATCTGCTTCGGCTGAGATTGCGCCCAATCCGACTAAACCTCTGACTACTCGATCGGCATTCCGTCCAGCGATTGCCAGCAGGGTATCCATCAGCTTCTCTTTAGTACCAGGGGCAATCCGTCCCATCATCCCAAAATCATAGAAGATTAAGGCTCCGGTTTTTGGATCGATCGCGACATTTCCAGGATGAGGATCGGCATGAAAGAAGCCATCGGTGAGCAGTTGCTGGAGATAGGCTGTCGCACTTTGGCGGGCGATCGTTTGGCGATCGAGTCCGGCGGCTTCAATCCCTTCATAGGAGCTGATTTTGATCCCTGGGAGATACTCTAGTGTCAACGTCCGAGTGGAAGAATATCGCCAGTAAACACGAGGCACCATGACCCAATCTTGCGCCCTAAAGTTCCGCCGGAAGGTGTCGGCATTTTGCCCTTCACTGATATAGTCTGTTTCTTCCCACAGGATTTTACAGCACTCATCATAGATCCCCAGCCAATCTCGCCCACCTTGTCCCCACTTGGGATGGTTTTGGAAATATTTAGCAATGCCGCGCAGGATTTCTAGATCGATTGTAAATAATTTGTGCAGCCCTGGGCGTTGGACTTTGACAACTACCTCTTCCCCTGTGAATAGCGTCGCGAGATGGACTTGCCCCAGACTCGCTGCGGCTAGTGGAATCGGCTCAAAACTTGCAAATAATTCGGGAATACTTTTACCTAAATCCCGCTCGATAATCTCCTCTACTTGAGCATAACCAAATGCGGGCACCCGATCCTGTAACTTCGAGAGTTCCTCGACATACTCGACTGGAAATAAGTCCGCACGGGTCGAAAATAGCTGCCCTAACTTGATAAAAGTCGGCCCTAATTCCAAAAAGGTATCCCGAATCCAAATCGCTTGTCGCCGCCGCCTCACAGCTTGTTTTGCCTCACTGTAGCCACTAAGATAGCTCCATTTCTTGCCATCAATCCAGGAGCCACTCAAGAAGCTCAGAAAAAATGTCCAAATATCAATTTTCCGTCGCCGTTTGGAATAGTTATTCCGGTTCCATCGATAGGCGCGGCGATCGTCACTGGGCTGAAGTGTCACAGGTTGAGGTATGGGGATCGCGGACAATTCTGGCATGGTAGCCTCAGGTAATAAGGACAATCCATCGCCATCTGACGGCGTATAAGCTTCGGAAATAGCAGTCACAGAATCTATTTTAGGTTATTGGATGTTGGATTTTGCTGCTAGCTACGGCAAGTAGCTGTTAGCTTTGGTGCCGATGGGCTTGGATTTCGGCTCTGAGTCTGGCAATTTCGGCTCTGAGGTCGTCGATCGTTTCTTGGACATCGATAGTTTGTCCATTTGGGGCTACTGTAGTAGTGTTCCCGCTAGCGTTGGTAGTTTCACGGGCGGCACGATCGATTACTTCTTGGGTGAAGTTCCGCAGTTTTTCACCTTGTTCGGCGTTAATTTTCCCCAGTTCGCTCAGGGTGTAGGTCAGAGTCTCGCCTAGTTTGTCATTGAGGCTCTGAGCGAGGGCACGACCGACAAAAAAACTATTTAGTGTGGGTTTTGTCATAGTATCTGTGGCTACGATTGATTGTGCTTTCGTAAAGAATTATAACGCGTCGAATGTGGCTGTTGGGACTGTCGATCGGTCTAAGTTTGAGTTGGGGATCGGGCAATTGCCGGCGATCGGCGGATTGACGACAATTTGGCAACAAAATGTCATCGTCTAGCAAATCTCTCAACAGACCTCCTGCGAAAGTAATTGAAGATTGGTGTAGGCAAAGAACTACCCTCTCATCACAATTAACCACTGACTTTTACAGGATGTCTATCGATCGACAAAATCCCCACGATCCTCAACCATAGCCTCCGACAGCAAAAACCGTTAAGATCGAAGCTAGCGATGTCCTCTGATAGAGACTGCGCCAAAGATTACCCGGACAGAATATAGAGACTATGCGTTTAATTTTGATGACTGGGAAAGGTGGTGTGGGTAAAACCTCAGTTGCTGCGGCAACTGGGTTGCGGTGTGCCGAACTCGGTTATCGTACCCTCGTTTTGAGTACCGATCCCGCTCACTCCTTGGCTGATAGCTTTGACATGGAGATGGGACACGATCCGCGTGAAGTTCGCCCCAACTTGTGGGGTGCGGAACTAGATGCTCTCAAAGAACTAGAAGGTAATTGGGGCGCGGTAAAACGCTATATTACTCAAGTTTTGCAAGCGCGAGGTATGGAAGGGGTACAAGCGGAGGAATTAGCGATCTTGCCAGGGATGGATGAGATCTTTGGACTAGTGCGGATGAAGCGGCACTATGATGAGGGGATCTATGATGTGTTGATTATTGACTCGGCACCGACGGGAACTGCCCTCAGACTGCTGAGTTTGCCAGAGGTTGGGGGCTGGTATATGCGGAAGTTTTACAAGCCATTACAGGCGGTTTCAGTGGCACTCAGACCATTAGTCGAACCATTCTTTAAACCGATCGCGGGGTTCTCTTTGCCTAATAAGGAAGTGATGGACGCACCTTATGAATTTTACGAGCAAATTGAGGCGTTACAAAAGATTTTGATGGACAATACTGTCTCATCGGTACGATTGGTGACCAATCCTGAGAAGATGGTGATCAAAGAATCACTCCGCGCTCATGCTTATCTGAGTTTGTACAATGTTTCGACAGATTTAATCATTGCCAATCGGATCATTCCGGCAACTGTTACGGATCCATTTTTCAAAACTTGGAAGGAAAACCAAGAAACGTATCGCCAACAAATTCATGAAAATTTTCATCCTCTACCAGTCAAGGAAGTGCCTTTGTATGCTGAGGAACTGTGTGGACTCGAAGCTTTGGATCGCTTGAAGGAGACTCTTTATGGCGATGAAGACCCTAGCAAAGTTTACTATCATGAAAATACGCTGCGAGTTGTCCAAGAAGGCAATAGTCTGTACAGTTTAGAGCTGTATCTTCCAGGAATTGCCAAAGATCAAATTCAACTTAATAAAACTGGAGATGAGTTAAATATTCGGATCGGCAATCACCGCCGCAATATGGTGTTACCTCAAGCTTTGGCTGCACTCCAACCCACTGGTGCGAAGATGGATGAAGATTATCTCAAGATTAAATTTGCTTGAGCGATCCTGGCTGTAAATAGTTAACCGATTTTAGAGCTAAACCTTTAGATCGATCGAGTAATTGGGTATTATATTAATAGTGATGGTATTGGCATGGACTTATTATCACTATTAATTGAGTATAGAATCAATGGAGGTAATCCTATGCCCGATCTCACCTACTGTCGTCTAGCAGCCGTTTCGATTGGAATTTTGAGCTTAAATCAGATCGAGATCGATCCCGCGACAGCAGCACCAAGAGTAGCCCTAATCGATCGCAGCACACTCCAATCGTCGAGACTAAATATCGGTCTTCAGCCGATTATGCAAGATGCCGATCGATCGTCGGGCAATCGCAATGCAATCGATCGAAGTGCCGCAAATACTAGGCAACCACTAGGTGTGGGTGTCTCGGCGCGAGTTGGTACTCTCGGCATCGGTGTAGATGTTGCCAAATCAATTACACCTCAATTTAACGGTCGATTGGGATTTAACTTTGGTAATGTCAATTTCAATCGAACTGATAGTGGGATTAACTACGATTCACAGTTAAAACTTAGCAGCGTTCAGTTGTTTGGTGATTACTATCCCTTCCGTAGTAGTGGTTTCCGGCTGACGGGTGGATTGGTTGCCCAAAATAATCAATTTTCAGTGACTAGTCAACCGAATAATAATGGTACTTACACGATCGATGGTACTCAGTATCAAGCGAGTAATGTCGGCACTCTCAGCGGTGAGTACAAGTATAGTAACTCGATCGCACCTTATCTAGGGATCGGGATTGGCAAGTCTACAAATGAAGGTTTGGGATTCAATGCCGATTTGGGTGTGATGTTTACAGGTTCGCCACAAGTGACGCTGAATGCTAGTAACTCGGCGTTTAATACCAACCCAATTACTCGTAACCAACTCGACAATCAAGTTCGTCAAACTGAGAACGATCTCAGAGGATTTAATGTTTATCCGGTGTTATCGGTTGGGCTTTCTTATGGTTTTTAGGATAGTCGCTAAATCCCCGAATTCTCCAAGAAGTCGGGGATCTGTCCTGTGAGATATTTTATAACTGTTCAAGAGGGGTACGAAGTCAATGGGTTTGAGCCATCACTGAGGCGGAAAAATGGCTAATAAGCACCAAATAATGTCTTGAGATCGCTTGAAACCTGCATTCTCTGATTACCCCCTGAACAGTTACGATCTTTTATCTACGGCGGCGGGATCTGGGTTGAGGTGCTGGTTTTTAACCGTCTTTATCTAATTTTACTGGCAAAGGCTTGCCGTTATTAAAATAAGCTTCCATCACCTTCAGTACCATCGGGGCAGCAGTTTTACCACCACCGCCGCCTGTATGTTCGCCAAATGCGACTACGACAATCTCCGGTTTGTCCAGAGGGGCGTAGGAGCCAAACCAAACGTGGTTTTCGCCAGGTGGTGCCTCGGCGGTGCCACTTTTGCCAGCAGATTTGGGGATTGTCTCGGAATTCATCACCCCACCAGTACCGCCATCGACTACTTGGCGCAAACCTTCACGGATTGTGGCAATCGTACTCGGTTTTAGGTTCAGCGATTCTCGCCATTTGCGTTTAGCGGCATCTTTGACTAGATGGGGCTGAACGTGATAGCCACCATTGGCGGGAACTGCGAACATCCCCGCGACTTGCAACGGAGTGGTTTGGAGAAAGCCCTGACCGATCGACATATTAATAGTATCGCCGATCGACCATTGCATTTTATAATTTTTTTGCTTCCAGGTATCGTCTGCAACTAAACCCTTGGACTCTTCAGGTAATTCGATGCCAGTCCTTTTCCCATAGCCATATTTACGCGTCCAATCGATCAAGGTTGGCCCACCAACGCGCTGTCCAACTTGATAGAAAAATGTATCGCTACTCCATTTCAACGCACCTGGAAAGCCTTGTGGCCCAAATCCAGCATGATTCCAGTCGGCAAAGGTAAAGCCACCCACCCGAATTGAGGCATAAGTCTGAAGAATAGTATCGGGCTTAAATTTCCCTGATTCTAGCGCGGCGGTGGTCGTGACGATTTTGAAAGTACTCGCAGGAGGGAAGGAACTCAGAGCGCGATTGACAAAGGGGTGATCTTGTCCTTGCAGTTGTTTCCAAATCGCTGGTGAAATCCGCCCAGATAGTGTATTGGGGTCGAAAGCAGGGCGACTTGCCATCGCCAAAATTTCGCCAGTGCGAGGATCCATCGCGACGATTGCACCTTTATGCTTGCCGATGGCATCTTCGGCAACTTTTTGGAGGTCGAGATCGAGCGTAATCGTGACATCTTGCCCTGATTTGGAGACTTTTTGACCTAAAAATTGCTGTAATCTACCCGCTCCATCTACTTCTACTTGGGTACCGCCCCACTCGCCGCGCAACCGAGATTCGAGGGTCGATTCTAGTCCCATTTTGCCTGTGACATCGCCGAGTCGATAGCCTTGAGCGCGACGCGATGCTAGTTCTCGCTCGTTCATTTCCCCTGTATAGCCGAGGACATGAGCGGCAAGTTGACCGCCTGGATAATAACGCACTGACTCGATATCGACATCGATACCTTCTTTTTCCGCTCCATACTCCTTGAGTCTGGTAATCTGTGATTCAGTGAGGTCGCGAACGATGCGGACTCGATTGGTGGAATTCATCGTCATCCCGGCAACTTTAGCCTGAATTATTTCCTCGTCTAGATTCAAAATTTCGGCAACTTGGCGGCGAGTTTTGAGCCAATTTTCGCGCTTGGTAGCTAGGGGCCAAATAAAAATAGAGTGGGATAATTTATTTCCGGCTAACAGCTTGCCTTTGCGATCGTAAATATTACCGCGAATGGGTGGCTTGGCAACGGTACGGACGCGGTTAGTTTCCGCAATTTGACGATTTTTGGTACCCTGGTTTAGTTGCAAATAAAACAGCCGCGAGCCGATTCCACCTAATAATCCTAGCCCAATCATTACCATCAATACCCAAGATTGATTGCCCTGTCCGACAGTGCGAGTTTTATTATAAAAACCAGAGATGCTATTGTCGATACTGGATATATCGCCAGAAAATTTGTCGGAGAACCGATTCTGCATAAAATTTAAGCGTGAGTTGAGCGGTCGAGTAAGTTCTCAACCGAGGTAATGATGGACGTTGTAATATTTGGCATGTTAGCCGATCTCAGTCATTTATTTGAGTGGGGATACCGCACAAAGTTCATGACGTTTAAATATTCCTTACATTGCTTATACCATCAACGAGCGGATTTACTTCGATCGGGACGATACATATTTTTCGGTCTGCTTGCTGTCAACAACGCTGGAGTGCGAGATTGCAACTGTGAACTACAGTAAGATTTGCATTGGCTCTGGTGCGTTACCATGCGGGATAACACACCCTACAGTATTCTTGCAAATCAAATAGGACTGCTATATCAACGATCGACTATCGACTATTTAAGCATAGGTACTTCACCCGATGACTCCAGCCACAATGTTGATCGAGATCGCTAGAATTGTTGTATTAAAAAAAACGATAAAATGCCGTGCATCAGGCTCCACCGTCGCATCTGACGAGATGTAACATTTATATCTGAGACTTGACTAGTCATGCCAATCACTGGAGTTTAGACTAACCAGAAAGAGAACGGTAGCAAAAGATAGACCTTTGCTACCGGAGGGAAGAAAATAAGGGTGAAAGAAATCCTATTAACTTCCCCAACATGAACTGTGAAGCATTACAGAC
>NZ_JBGSQZ010000287.1:0-24928 GCF_041737865.1 Chamaesiphon sp. | reverse complement strand
GATGGCCGAGGTGGAAAATCAAATTCAACGATTAACTTGTTTAGAAGTACAAGGTGAGCAACTAAATCTTGGTAAATGGTTTGTTGATATTTTCTACATTCCAGAATCAAAGCTGGAATGATTTTTTAATTGTAAGTCCCTAAAAATTGATGACTAAAAAACACCAAAGCCCTGCGGAGTAAAGCTTTGGGTTAAGCATCAGTCGTGACATTTATTTCTTCGATTTTGACACTTATTCCTTCGCTCTACACGCATGTACATTCAGACCTCAATTAAGCACAAGACCCGAAACTATTCGGGTCTGTTTGAGTGTATTTGGATCTATCCCATGTTCCCTTCGGTGCGTTACCCTTCGGGATAACACACCCTACGATGATATTCTTACAAATTAAATCGGACTGCTATATCGACGATCGGCGATCTAATGAGCGTTTTCAAGATCTAACTTAGCTAAAAATTGCTCTGCGATGGTGAGGTGCTGCTGCTGCTTTTCTGGAGCCATTTTATCGAAGGTTTTTACCAACATTCCCAACCGAGGATTACTCAAAAAGAAATCGCGATGGACGTGCATAAATCGCCAAAATAAACCGTCCCAAACTGGTTGCCAATCGCCTTTTTTATAATCGCTCATCTTCATCAGATAATTACTACCGCTGATGTAGGGCTTGGTACACATCCCCCCACCATCAGCGAACTGGCTCATCGCATAGACATTTGGCACCATCACCCAGTCATAGGCATCGACAAACATCTCCATAAACCAGCCGAACACCTCATCGGGATCGAATTCACACAGCAGCATAAAATTCCCTGCTACCATCAGCCGCTCGATATGATGACAGTAACCGCTGTTTAGGGCTTTTTTAATCGTGGTATCCAACGGCAAAATTCCTGTCGTCCCTTCCCAGAAGCTTTTGGGAATCTGCCGCGTAAAGCCCCAATAATTGCGCGTACGCTGGCTGCGTCCCCGTCGCTCGTATGTAATTCGGATAAACTCCCGCCAGCCCATTATCTGCCGGATGAAGCCTTCTAGACTATTTAGAGGTACATCATCGACCATTTTTAGAGCTGCATTGATTACCTGTTGGGGTGATAGCAGTCCGGTATTGAGCAGAGGTGACAGTACCGAATGATGTAAGACTGTCTCCTCTAAAACGATCGCATCTTCATAAGCACCAAAATCAGCAAACCGTACTTCTAAAAAGTCCGTCAACCAATCCTCAGCTTCAGCATAAGTCGTCGGGTAAAATCCCGCTGCGAATGGCTGCTCCACCGAGCCGTAGTTATTGCCAAAATTTTCGCTCACATAAGTCTGAGCTTCCCGCACATACTCATTCAATTCTGGTAGATCCAACACCGGAATCGATCGACCTTTAGGAAATTTCTGCCGATTATCGACATCATACGTCCACTGTCCGCCGAGTGGTTTACCAAATTTGTCGAGTAAAATCTCGTGATGTTTGCGTCTGTCGATATAAAAATCCGTCTGCTTGTAACTCTTGCGCTTGTCGAAAAACTCCGCTATTTCCGCCGGAGCTTCCAAAAAATTAGGCGATCGATATTCCTTTAACTCGATATTCTGTTGTTTGGCTCCTGCTGTCAACCTCCACCGCAGCCAATCATCGACTACATCTGCATAGTGCAATTCGCGCACCCCGTCACTAGCGATGATGGGTAAAAGTTTCTGGATGTCGCATTCCTCGCTCGTAGCCGGAATGTAGCGTACCTCATAACCTTGCTGAGTGAGATAATCTGTGTACATCCGCATCGTCGCCCGATGCAGTAGTAATTTCTGTTGGTGAAAGCAATGGTGATGAAAAAACAGCCACTCTTCTACCAGATAAACTGTGTGTCCCTTTGCTAAAGCTGGATGCTGGGGAAAAAGTTGATTGGGAAAAACAATGGTAGCTCGATCGGGCATGGCAATTGCACTTTTTCGTATTGTAACAATTTCGATCTGGAGCCGATCGCCAATCGACAAAGACTTGGTGATTTTCCTTTACAATATCTAAACTTGTTTATTGTCGATCGAAAAGGTAAAACCCATGAGATTAGTTGCGATCGATTTTGAGACTGCCAACCGCGATCCGAATAGTGCCTGCGCTCTAGGTATAGTTCAGATCGAGAACCAAACGATCGTCCATGAAGAAATCTTTTTAATTCGTCCACCGTCATACCGTTTTGAGTTTACCAACATTCATGGCATCATGTGGTCTGATGTCGCTCAGGCTCCCACCTTCAAGCAAGTCTGGACGCAAATTTCAACCAGAATCGAACGCGCCGATGCTCTAGTCGCCCACAATGCTAGTTTCGATCGACGGGTACTTTATGCTTGCTGCGATTTGTACCAAATTCCCCAACCCAAGCAAAGGTTTATTTGTACCGTCGCCCTCGCCCGCAAGCAGTGGAACCTCTACCCCACCAAACTCCCCGATGTCTGTCGGCATCTAAAGATTGAGTTAAATCACCACCACGCGCTCTCAGATGCTCGTGCTTGCGCTGAGATTGTTATTGCTGCTTCTCCACTGAATCTGTGATCGATGCTCAAAAAAATCTTCATGCCACTGCCAGCGAACGTTTTAGGGCTGAATCCGCATACTTAGATCCAGCCAATGCGATCGGGTAATCGGTGCGCTAGTGGAGATATAATCTACGCCAGTCTCGGCGACTTGCCTAATGGTAGTCAGGGTAATATTTCCAGATGCTTCGATCTTGATTCGGGGGTTGGCGGATCTAATGATGGCGACTGCTTGGCGCATCAGATCTGGAGGCATATTATCCAGCATGATAATATCTGCATCACAATCGATCGCTTCTGTGACTTGCTCCAATGATTCGGTTTCGACTTCGATCGTTAGTGGATAGGGCATAGTGCGTCGGCTACCCTCGATCGCTTCAGTTATCCCACCTGCCGCTGCAATATGATTGTCTTTGATCATCACCGCATCATCCAAACCCACGCGGTGGTTGACTCCTCCACCCACTGTCGTAGCATATTTTTCGAGCAGACGCAACCCAGGCGTAGTTTTGCGGGTATCGACTAATTGAGTCGGTAAATCGGCGATACATTCGACATATTTGCGGGTAGCCGTAGCGATGCCACTCAACCGCATCGCTAGATTTAGAGCCGTTCGTTCGCCCATTAATAGCGTCGCGAGATCGGCAGTAATTTCAGCGATCGGCTGTCCTAGGATACATGGCGATCCTTCCGCCGCTACAGGCTGAAATTTAGCTTGAGGATTTAAAAGCTCAAAAACTCGTTTCGCGACTGGTAGAGCGGCAACTATCCCCGACTCCTTGGCAATCCAGACGGCTGTAGCAACTCGATCGATATTCGGTAAGCCCTGAGTACTGCGATCGCCTCTCCCGATATCTTCTTGGAGCCATTGAATCAAGTGGGGATCGAGGACAATCCAAGGGGGGAGAATTGAAGTCATGTGGGGACGAAGTTGGAGGTTTTAAACAGTGAATAGCTTGGTGACATCGATCTGGATGTCAGGGAAAGATAAGGGGGAAATATTTCCAGTTGCTAATCTACGCTCAGATTGGTAAGTATCGCTTGCCAGATCGCGAAATAGAATCAGCTCGGGAGTCTGTAAATTTACTACCCAATATTCCTCAATTCCAGCTTCCGCATACACTCGCTTTTTTTCGGTGATATCTTTACGTAGTGTTGTATTGGCGTACTCAATCAGCCAAAAGATATCGGCTGGATAGGGGTGGTGAGTGAGATACTGACGATTGGGGGTGCGAACGATCGCAATATCTGGCTCTGGTTCGGAGTCATTTGGCAACGTAATTGGATTACCTTCTCGCACTTTGGCTCGATTTGCTAGTAAGATGCTCAGGTATTGAACTGACTCAGTACAATAAACTGCATGAGGCATTCCCTCTGGCGGCATCTCGACAATGATTCCTTCTAATAGCTCTACCCGCTTGTTGTCAAGCATTCCTGTCTCGACTAGTTGATGATATTCAGCGAGCGTCCATTTGGCAGTAGTAAGTGTCATCGCTGATTTCCTCCAACCTTCTACTATTTTACCATTATTGCTGGAGTCGTCTCTGCTAAGATTGCTATACTCGCATCTTGCACCAGTAAAGGAATATCAGGATTGAGGCAATCTATTTACATAAGCCAGAGACGATGAATGGATATTAGAAGTTATCTTCGATTGGTTGCGATCGGAATTTTGGCAATAACTATATCTGCTTGTGCGAATACATATTTTCACAAGCCTGATGTAGTTACAAATACCTGGAAATACAGTCAGTTTACTGACAAGGTTCAGCGGGGTGAGATTACTAAAGTACGGATGAGTAACGATGGCATCAAAGTATTGGCACAGACTAAAGATGGAATGAAGGCACTTGTAAACTCAATGCCTGAAGATCGTCGGCAGCTATTTGATGCACTGAGCAAAAATAATGTGGAGATTACTATCGTACCTGCAAAGGATTTTAACAGGTAGGTAGTATGTATTGGTACTGTGGACGATCGATCGAGTCTCAAACCATCGAGTTAGATCTCAGCGATCCTGGCTTATTATATGGGGCGACAGTTTTTACGACCTTTAGAACCGATAAGTTGTCTACAGGTATTTACGAGCTGCACTGCGAACGCTTGCGATCCTCGATCGATGATTTTGGTTGGTGTCAGCCTGATTGGGTGCGAGTTCGAGCGGGTGTAGAATACCTAAGATCTTTTCCCGTCTTGAGAATTACCATCTTTCCCGACGGACGAGAATTAATTACCGGACGAGATTTACCACCTAATTTAGCGACTTGGCAACAAGCAGGTGTAACTGTAATTATTGCAGATCGACAACTGACTCGATTTGCATACAGCAAAGCGACGCGAACGCTCCCCCAGCACAAAACGGGTAACTATCTTGTGCCTTGGTTGGCTCTCAAACAAGCTCGAAACAGTAATATTCAAGAAGCCATCCTCACAAACGATCGCGGTGATTGGCTCGAAACTACTACCGGAAATCTCTGGGGTTATCGCGATGGGTGTTGGTATACACCGCCGCTAAGTGCTGGAATTTTGCCTGGGGTAATGCGATCGCAACTTTTGGCACTACTCCAGCAGCAAGATCGAAAAGTTCTGGAAATCGCATGGACGCAAGCATGGGTTCAGGATTTAGAAGCCATCGGCTATAGTAATTCGGTAATCCACCTGATCCCGATTCATACTGCGATCCTGCCGATGGGTAAAATAGAATATACAGCCCAGCACCCGATGATGAAGTGGTTGGTTGCTAGTTCCTCTGGAACAGATTTAGTCACCAAAGATCGGGCAATCGGGTAAAACAAGATTTTCTCTGCCAACTTTGTTCGAGAAACCCTATCAATAAAATGAGAGAAAGGTTAACATAAGTTAATAGAGAGATAGAATACAGTAAATTATTGATAGCGCAGACTGGAGGAAACGAGGGGTACCCATTTGGTAGATACCAAGCCCTGTAAACTGTTACCAGTCAACAAATACTTATATAGGAGAACCTTCGAGTGAATAATAAGCGGTGGAGAAATGCCGGACTTTACGTCCTATTGGCAGTTGTGGCGATCGCTCTGGCAACTACCTTTTTAGAAAAGCCAGCCCCAGCCCAAAAAACTTTGAAATATAGCACCTTTATCCAAGAGGTAAAGCAGGGTGAAATCGAGAACGTCGGCTTGAGTGCAGATCGCAGCCGTGCCTTGGTACAGGCTAAAGATGGTACGAAAATGACCGTCAACTTACCTCCCAACGACAACCAATTAGTCAATATTTTGACTGAGAACGTCAAAGGAAACATCTACGTCCTCCCTCAGAATGATGAGAGCGTCTGGTTCCGTGTCTTGAGCAGCTTATTCTTCCCAGTATTATTATTGGTAGGTTTATTCTTCTTGCTGCGTCGTGCCCAAAGCGGCCCTGGGAACCAAGCGATGAACTTTGGTAAATCCAAAGCGCGCGTACAAATGGAACCCCAAACCCAAGTTACCTTTGGTGATGTTGCCGGAATCGAGCAAGCCAAATTGGAACTCAACGAAGTAGTAGACTTCCTCAAAAATGCCGATCGCTTTACCGCCCTCGGTGCCAAGATTCCTAAAGGTGTCCTCTTAGTCGGCCCTCCAGGTACTGGTAAAACCCTTCTCGCTCGTGCAGTTGCGGGTGAAGCTGGCGTACCATTCTTTAGTATTTCCGGTTCGGAATTCGTCGAAATGTTCGTCGGTGTGGGTGCATCCCGCGTCCGTGACTTATTCGAGCAAGCCAAAGCGCAAGCTCCTTGTATCGTCTTCATCGATGAAATCGACGCAGTGGGTCGTCAACGGGGCGCAGGACTCGGTGGTGGTAATGATGAGCGGGAACAGACCCTCAACCAATTACTGACCGAGATGGACGGATTTGAAGGCAATACGGGGATTATTATTATCGCCGCTACCAACCGTCCCGATGTACTCGATTCCGCACTCCTCCGCCCAGGTCGTTTCGATCGTCAAGTTGTTGTCGATCGTCCTGACTACGCTGGTCGTCTGGAAATCCTCAACGTTCACGCTCGTGGTAAAACACTTGCCAAAGACGTCGATCTCGAACGCATTTCCCGTCGGACTCCTGGCTTTACAGGTGCAGATTTAGCCAACCTCTTAAACGAGTCCGCAATTCTCGCCGCCCGTCGTAGCTTGACCGAAATCTCGATGGATGAAGTTAACGACGCGATCGATCGTGTATTAGCAGGGCCAGAGAAAAAAGACCGCGTGATGAGCGAGAAGCGCAAAACCCTCGTTGCTTATCATGAAGCAGGTCACGCCCTCGTTGGTGCCTTGATGCCCGACTACGACCCCGTACAAAAGATCAGCATCATTCCCCGTGGTAATGCTGGCGGTCTAACTTGGTTCACACCAAGCGAAGATCGGATGGAATCTGGTTTATATAGCCGTTCCTACCTCCAAAACCAAATGGCTGTCGCTCTCGGCGGTCGGATTGCTGAAGAAATCATCTTCGGTGAAGAAGAAGTCACCACAGGTGCTTCCAATGACCTCCAACAAGTCGCTCGCGTCGCCCGTCAAATGGTGATGCGGTTTGGGATGAGTGAGAAACTCGGCCCCGTCGCCCTCGGTCGTCAACAAGGTAACATGTTCCTCGGTCGCGATATCGCCTCCGAACGCGACTTCTCCGAAGAGACTGCGGCAATTGTTGATGATGAAGTCAGCCAATTAGTAGCAGAAGCTTACCGTCGTGCGAAGGATGTCTTAATCGTCAACCGACTCGTATTAGACAAGATTGCAGCGATGTTAGTTGACAAGGAAACTGTTGATTCGGAAGAACTTCAGGATTTACTTGCTGCTAATGATGTCACAATGGCAGCGATCGCGTAATTCGATCGATTTACCTAATCAAAAGCCCACACTGACTACTGTAGTCAGTGTGGGCTTTTTTGAATTTACAATATTCATATCAATTAGGTGCAGAAATTACCGAGCAACATGGCAATCGATGTTTTTTGAGGTGGCTCCATAAACAACCACCAGCTATCGATCTCAATTACTCCAATCGCTGTTTTACCTCACTAGCTAGATTGTCGATCGAAACCACAATTTGTTCGCCATTAGTCATATTTTTCAAAATACACTGCTTATTTACAGCTTCTTCCTCCCCAATTACCACACAAAAAGTTATACCTTGTTTATCTGCTAATGCAAATTGCTTTTTGAGCGGACGTTTATCAAAAGCGGTGGCAACTTTGATACCAGCTTGGCGGAGTTGCTGGGATACTTGGAGATAGATTGGCATCAAATCTTCTTGGAGATTTAAGACCATTACTTGGGTGGGAGTTGCGGCTAAGGGTTGTAAGATATTAGCTTTGAGTAATCGATAAATCAGGCGAGTTAGACCGATCGAGATGCCTACTCCTGGCATAGTTTCACCGATAAATGTGCCGACTAATTCTTCATATCGACCGCCAGAACAAATACTACCGAGGGCTTCGTGTCCGATTAGGGTTGTTTCATAAACTGTGCCTGTATAGTAGTCTAATCCACGAGCGATCGAGAGGTCGATACAATATCGATCTGCTGGTACACCTAGATCTCGAACACCGTTAATTACGGTGGCTAATTCCTGGATACCTAATTTAAATTGTTCGGCATTAGGTAACTCGGTAGCAAATTTGTTTAGAGCAGTTAGGACTCTTTGGCAAGGCCTCTCCTCTGGAGAATCGACATCCCCTTTAATATTAATAAAATCGATAACTTGTTGGGACTGTGCTGGGGATAAACCCTGAGTAGCTAAACCTGCTAATACCTTCGTAACTCCGACTTTTTCCAAGGTATCGATAATATTAATACAGACTTTGATGCGATCGGGTGATACACCCAACGAACTAAAGAACCCAGTTAATACCTTCCGATTATTGATCCGAATCAGAAACTCGCCGATGTTAATCTGACTGAAAATCTCGGCGATAATGGCTGGCATCTGAGCATCGTAGAGCAAACTTAGTTCCTTGCGCCCCACCACATCGATATCACACTGTCTAAATTGACGATAGCGTCCATCCTTGGCTCGTTCGCCCCGAAATACCAGATCCATCTGATACCTAGCAAACGGAAACTGTAAATCGTTGAGGTGGCGGGCGATGTAAGCCGCTAATGGTACCGTTTGATCGAATTTCAATGCTCGTGCTTCCGATCCGGTATCGCCCTTCCCAGCTTCATCCCGCTCTGCTTGGCGATTGGGGGGGAGAATTGGCTGCAAACCGTATATTATATTATCGCCTTGGTTTCCCTTCGCCTGAAGCACTTCTAGCCGCTCTACAGCAGGGGTTTCGATCGGGGTAAAACCATAGCTTTCGTATACCCGCCGAATCGTATCCATCAGGTGTTGTTCTAGTCGCTTTTCACCAGGTAGAAATTCGGGAAAGCCGCTGGGTGTTGAGAAGTTGATTTTATCCATGAGTAAGGGGTGACGCAGAAGACGCGGAGTAAGGGGAGAACGCAGCGATGCGCGCTCGTCGGGGAACCCGACGGTTTAGCGCATCAAGACAGAGAGTTGGCTAGTGAAGGGACTAGGCGAAGGATGATATTTCTTTTGCCCTAAAGCCTAAAGCCTAAAGCCTAAAGCCTAAAGCCTAAAGCCTAAAGCCTAATCCCCGACCCCTACTGATGATAGAGTGTACAGAAGGATTAGCAACAAAGTCGCGGGGGAGTTTAGCGTCGGTGAAAATTTTAGTAGTTGGTAATGGTGGTCGAGAACATGCGATCGTCTGGGCATTGTTGCAATCTCCTCAAGTTACCCAAGTCCTCTGTGTACCTGGTAATGGCGGTACAGCATTGATGGATCGCTGTCAAAATCTCTCATTTAGAGTAGATGATTTTGGGGGGATTGCACGGTTTGCGGAAGTGAATGGGGTTGCGTTGGTAGTGATCGGGCCAGAGTTACCACTTTCATTAGGGATTACTGACTACTTACAAAATCGCAATATTCCGGTATTTGGCCCGACTCGTGCAGGTGCCCAAATTGAGTCTAGCAAAACCTGGGCAAAATCGATTATGGAGGATGCTAGAGTCCCAACGCCAAAATCGGCAACTTTTACAGATTTGAATACTGCACGGGCATATATCGAGCAGCAAGGGGCACCGATTGTCGTGAAAGCTGATGGCTTGGCTTCAGGGAAAGGTGTTGTAGTTGCCGAAACTTTAACGGAAGCTTTGACCGCAGTGGAGCTATTATTTGCTCAAAATTATGGCAAGTTACTAATCGAAGAATACGTTACAGGGCAAGAATTATCAGTGATCGCCCTGACAGATGGTAGAACTATTCGTCCCCTATTACCCGCCCAAGATCATAAACGAATTGGTGATGGCGATACAGGGGCAAATACAGGCGGGATGGGGGCTTATGCTCCGGCTCCAATAGCAACGCCAGCTCTGATGAAACGCATCCAACAGGAGATCCTAGAGCCAACTCTGGCTACCCTCAAGCGGAGAGGCATTGACTATCGGGGTGTGCTGTATGCAGGTTTGATGATTACTCCAAATGGCGAACCCAAAGTATTAGAATTTAATTGTCGATTTGGCGATCCTGAGACTCAAGCGATCTTGCCGTTATTGGCTACTCCGCTGTTAGAATTACTACTAGCCTGTGTAGAACAGAGGCTAGCTGCTCTAACACCGATCGAATGGAAGTCAGCAGTGTCAACTTGTGTGACAATTGCCGCTCAGGGTTATCCTGGAAATTATGAGCGCGGTAAAGTTATTGGTGGGATCGATTTGGCAAATACTGACGGAACGATCGTCTTTCAGGCGGGTACCCAACTCAAGCAGAATCGCATTGTCACTGATGGTGGCAGAGTACTAGGTGTGACGAGTATCGCCCCAGATTTTGCCACAGCGATCGATCGAGCCTATCAAGGAGTCAGAGCGATTACCTTTGAGGGTATGTACTATCGTCAGGATATCGCTCAAAGAGCTTTACTTTAGAGGCTTTAGGCTTTAGGGAATGGAGTACAAAATATTAGCTTGATGGTTTTTAATATCCAAATACTTATTTATCCTGATTCTCTATAGCCTAGAGCCGTACGCTCTACTTTGCGATCCCTAAAGCCTCAAGCTTAAACTCCAAACCCTAAAGCCTAAAGCCTAAAGCTTAAAGCCTAAAGCCTAATCCTATGCAGCGTCGATCCTTTTTAGTCACCATTGGTAGTCTGGCTGTGGGGAGTAGCCTAACTAGTTGTCAAAGTCCAAACCAGTCCACTTTACGGTTGTTGGCACTAAAAAACTCGCTACCACCTCAACTATTGGGCGAGTTTACCAAATCGATTCAATTTACTAATTCTAAAGTGGAGTTGGCTTCAGAGAGTCAATTTAAAGAAATTATTACGGCTCTTCAGGAGTGGCACAAAACTGGCACAGCGGAAGCGAAGGGGTTGAAGATCCCGCTCGTACCTTCAGCTAAATCTCCAGCATATATCCCCAATTTGGTGAGTCTGGGCGATGCGTGGCTCCCAATGGCAATTCAGGAAAAATTAATCCAACCGATCGCAGTCCAGAAGCTGACTAATTGGGGTAAATTAGAGTCTCGCTGGCGGGAATTGTCGCAACGGGACGATCGAGGTAATATTAGTTCTACCGGACAAATCTGGGGCATTCCATACCGCTGGGGGACAACTGTAATTATCTATCGTCGCGACAGGTTGGCGGCGGCGAATATTCCGATTCCCAAGGATTGGCAAGATCTCTGGAATCCTCAATTAAAACAGCGAATTTCGGTATTGGATCGATCGCGTGAAGCAATTGGTTTGACTTTAAAAAAATTAGGCTATTCCTACAATCATCCCGATCTCAGTCAAGTTACCAACCTCAAATCGGAATTAGAAAAACTCCATCAGCAGGTAAAATATTACAGTGCCGATAGTTATCTTCAACCATTAATTATGGGCGATACTTGGGTGGCTGTAGGTTGGTCGTTGGATGCGATCGATTTAGTTCAAAAGAATCCGAATATTCGGGCAATTGTGCCTAATTCTGGTACGGCAATTTCCGCAGATATCTGGGTACAACCAACAATTCCAACTCAGCAGGAATCGATCGATCGATTCAAGTTAACTCAGCAGTGGCTCGATTACTGTTTACAACTCAAAGCTAGTAACCAGATCTCGTTATTTACATCGGGGACGGCTCCATTACTGACTAATATTAATCGCGATCGAATTATCTCAGATATTAAACGAAATTCATTGATTTTACCAGCTAAAAATATCTTAGATAAAAGCGAATTCATTTATCCTTTATCGCCCGAAAGTAATGCACAATACGATCGGCTTTGGCGAGAAGTTCGTCAGGCAAAAATCATCACGTCATAACCAACACGCCCAATGAGTGTCTGCTATAGCAATCCTCAATCAGATCCCTGGTAAGTAGGTAGGTGGAATTAAATATTAAACCTGTGTAGTTGAGCCTCGAAACCCAACAGCACCAACATTTGGTATTTTATATTTAATTAAGCCCAGTTACTTATTAAATGTTGGTGCGTTACGGCTTTCACCTAACACACCCTACATCAACTACTAGATAATATCAATTATCAATTAATTTAATAAACCCTTCCTCGCCATTGTTTTGGTTTTTGGAAAGCTGAAATAAATATCCGTAAAACTGCGAAGGGATCGGCTAATGGTGACAGCCAAAATGACAACGCAGCTAGCGAAAACTTCTCGCGATAATAGGAGGGATAAATTGCGAGTAATAGTGCAAATCGGATAATTACTAAAAATAGATTTAAAGCAAATACTAACTGTAAAGTCAGGAATGAATCTGCCCACCCCCAATAACTCCAGATGAGGATAGTTAGTGGTATTGGTAGCCCTTGGACTAGGAATAATAGAGCTAAATCGCTCCATAATTGAGTCCGTGTAGTAGCATCCTTGAGATCTAGAGATCGACCCCATTCCCGCCAGGTTTCGGCAATACCTGCATACATCCGCACCCGAATTACTTTCGCACCATCCAAAAATCCAACTTTAAAACCTTGTTTTGCCGCATTACGGGCGAGGGTAACATCATCACAAAAAGAACTCGCCGCACTAGTATAACCATCTAATTGCGCCAATACTGCCCGCCGACACAGAAAGCACTGTCCATTTGCCATGACTCGATCGGGTGACTGCACTCTCACACCTGATGAATCAAAACGATAGAGCAGCGTCATTAATAGTGCAGGTTGCAACCACCATTCGCCTGGATCGTTGAGGATAAATTGCGGCGATAATGAGACTAAATCGTAACCTTCGGAGATCGCTGCGTCAACAAGACTAGCAACCAGTCCAGGTTGGGGCTGTGTATCCGCATCGATCCCCAGCACCCACTCACTCGCGGGAGAACTGGCGAGGAAGCCATAGTTTAACGCCCAGGGGCGACCTACCCAACCTGATGGTAAAGGATCGTCAGTGAGCAGATGAAAGCGGGAGTCCAGGGCGGCAGCGGCTGTGACTCGATCGCGTGTACCATCTTGGGAATTACTATCGACGATCAGAATTTCTCGCACCTCATCGCCTTGCTGACTCAATCCAGCCAGACAAGGCGCAATTCGATCGACCTCATTGAGCGTTGGTACTACTACACTCACGCTCTGGGATCGATCGAGTGTCGATGTTTTGGGTGTCAGCGGCGGACGACGCACCGCCCCTTTCACCAATCGAGACAGCAGAATCAAACTTGCCGCGCCCTGGCATAATAGTAATCCCAGTGCAACGGCTCCTAGTATTTCCCGATCCAAATTTTTTAACCAATCCACTAAATAACTTCGGCTTTCAATCGTTCGGGCGCACTTACTTTCGATCTAGTAGTTGCCATTTGATAAAGAACTACTAGCGGCAAAATCCCCAATACCAATCCCAACAAAATTGGAATATAAATACCTGCGGCTAAACTCATAATCGTGGCAAAAGCAAAGTTACCTAGATAGACTGCCAAAGGCAAGCTGAGGTCATTTTGGGGCAGTGTCAGTGGCTTCAATCTCCAGATGAAGGTGGCTACTGTCATGAATACCACTCCCGTCCCAAACCAACCTGTAAAATTTTCGTAGGGCATTCCAAAAAACGGCCCTGGCTCTTCCCATACCCAGAATGACATTGTTGTCTGGCTCATGGCTGGATCGAGGACAAAATCCCATGAAGTCAATAATAGCGATCCAAAACCGATCGCACCGACATACTTTAAGAACTGAGGGATATTGAGAGTTTCCAATCCAGCTCTGGCAATAATATATGCACTAAAACCGATATAAAACCAGGACAGCGGAATCGTGAAGGGTACCAATCCGGCAATCTTGTAGCCCAATCCAGACAGATAGTGATAATGTCCAAACGGAAATCCAGTACTCGTGCCCAACAACTCACTCACCAAGGACAATCCGATCGCCGGAATCATAAATCCCAGACAATGCCACAGACCCAGAGTTCTATAAGCATATACTGCTACCGCTGCTGTTGCCAGTAGCATATAGACTACGCCACCACCTGCCATTGACATGGGCAGAGCCGTTTTCCCAATTTCGGGTAAGGCGTTAATTATGTCAGGATTTGGTAATACTACCAGTATTCCAGCTAGTCCAAATGCCATTGATATAATATGACCGACTAGTAGAGTTCGCTCAACACGTATAAGTTTTTCCATCGATCGCGATCCAGTTTGAGTTGTACAGCTCATCCAGCTTGAATATCTAGGTAAACATCGCTCTATACTTGCGTGTCATCTGAGGGCAATTCGACCCTAGTTGACGTGCAAACGATACAAAGCAACCCAATCTTCGAGCTGGATAGAGTTCAATTATTAGTTTACAAATATTTACCCTATAATATCGTGTAATCTATTGATATATCTAGAAATTTAATCTTCATCGCTGATTTTGCCGATCGATTCGTAAGTGCAACGTCAAGCCAAATGGGTAAATCGCCCGTCCAAATTTGACGAAGAACAGAAGCTATGGCTTCGCGGTAATCCCCCACAGGCAGGTAGATTGTTGTTAGTGGTGTTAAAATCTCTATCCCAAAAACTACGCTGTCAAATGTTTAAGTGTAGTGTAAGCTCGATCGCCAAGCGTCTGCTCAAAATCGCCAGCCGATTCGATCTCCACTCGATACGTCTGGCTTCGTAACTCCTACGGAGATGCTACGCCAACGCCTACAGCGCGATTGCAACTGTCAACTGTCAACTGCTTAAAGACATTAGCTCCAAAGGTCAAACAATCTGTTAATCTAATTGTCATTGCTCGTCGTTATCAACCTAAGCTGAAAGTATAAATTTTAAATGAAGTTATCTCACCGCTGTTTGTCCGCAATTGGTTTGGTTGGTACCACCATGCTTGGCGGCACATTTATGACGATTTTGCCCGTCCAGGCAATCCCTGAAGCCGAGGTAATTGCCAAATTACAGAATATTCCCGTTTATGTAGTTACTGATGATAGTGGTACGCTGGTTGAAGCCAAAATAAATAGTCAGGGGCAACCTCCACAGACTTCGACAGGAGTATTTTTTAGTAGTCAAGACGCTCAGAGCTTCATCGATCGCAATCTCAGAGCCAAACAGCCAGATCTGACTAAGATAGTGAAAGTGATGCCAGTTAGTTTGGGGGAGATTTATCGCCGTCAACAGGAGAATAAGAATAAGCCCCAAGAACTTAACTATGTTTTTATACCGACAACTCAACAAGCTAGCTCTGCATTAAAGATCCTCAATCGGAGTGGTCAAAAACTAACTCAATTCAATAATGTGCCAGTGTTTATCGCGATGATATCTAAGTCTGGGCAAGATGAATACTTGATTTTTCAACGCGATCGTCGAGAGATAGTCCCGATTTTCTTTAGCGAACCAACACTTAGAGCGATGGTTGTTAAAACATATCCCAATCTAGCAAATAAGGTTAATGTTCGCGTCCTCGACATCAACTATCTATTTGAATATATGACGACCAAGAACGATCCAATTATTAATAACTTTGAATTTAATGCCAACATGAATATTAAATAAGAGTTAATTTAATCTACTCACATTTAGCGCGTCAAGACAATGCCTAGATCCTATTACTGCTATGACCTAAGGGTACCCAAGAGGGGCACCCCTACAGGTGAATTGTGTAGGGGTGCCCCTTGTGGGTACCCGAAGATCTACGCTTTTACTAAGAGGCTGATGCCTAACACACCCAACACTCACCTAGTAGACTAGATCTACACCAACCCAAACCCGCTTTGTCAATGTCCCATCCCGACTACCTTCAAAAAATCTTGACTGCTGCTGTCTATGACGTGGCGATCGAATCACCACTCGATCGCGCCTCAATCCTATCCCAACGTCTGAAAAATCAGATTTTGCTCAAACGAGAGGACATGCAGCCTGTCTTCTCATTCAAGCTGCGCGGTGCCTATAATAAGATGGCAAAACTCAAGCCAGAATTGTTGGCACGAGGGGTAATTGCCGCTTCAGCAGGGAATCACGCTCAGGGTGTCGCCTTGGGTGCCAAGCGGATGGGGACTACAGCGACGATCGTGATGCCTGTAACTACCCCACAAATGAAGGTGAATGCGGTCAAAGCTAGGGGCGCAGAAGTAATCTTGCAGGGTGAGACGTATGATGATGCTTATGCTTATGCCTGTCAGCTTGGGGAAGCGCGGGGGTTGACTTTTATTCATCCTTTTGACGATCCTGATGTGATCGCCGGACAGGGGACGATTGGGATGGAGATCCTCCGTCAGTATCAACAACCGATTCATGCGATTTTTGTGGCGATTGGTGGCGGTGGGTTGATATCGGGGATTGCGGCTTATGTCAAACGGCTCTATCCTGAGACGAAAATTATTGGGGTGGAACCAGTCGATGCGGATGCAATGAGTCAGAGTCTGGCGGCAGGAGAACGGGTGAAACTCGATCGAGTGGGATTATTTGCCGATGGAGTCGCGGTGAAGGAAGTAGGTGTGGAAACCTTCCGCCTGTGTCAAATGTATGTCGATGAGGTAATACTGGTCGATACCGACGATATTTGTGCGGCGATCAAGGATGTATTTGAGGATACTCGATCGATCTTAGAGCCTGCGGGGGCACTGGCGATCGCAGGTGCCAAAGCTTATATCGATCGAGAAGGGATCGAAGGTGAAACCCTTGTCGCTGTTGCTTGTGGGGCGAATATGAACTTCGACAGGTTGCGATTTGTCGCGGAACGTGCGGAACTGGGGGAACATCGGGAAGCGATTTTGGCTGTGACTATTCCCGAAGAACGGGGCAGTTTTCGTCGCTTTTGTACCTGTATGGGGACGCACAATCTGACAGAATTCAACTATCGGATGGCAAATACCACCGAAGCACACATTTTTGTCGGCATCCAAGTCCAGAATCGGGCAGACACTGCGATGACGATCGCCAAACTGGCAGCCGAAGGGTTTAAAACGATCGATCTCACTGATGATGAGATGGCAAAACTCCATCTCCGGCATCTCGTCGGCGGACGTTCGCCTGTAGTTCGAGACGAACTGCTCTACCGATTTGAATTTCCCGAACGGACTGGCGCACTGACTAAATTCCTCAACAGTATGAATCCTGATTGGAATATTAGTCTCTTTCACTATCGCAATCACGGTGCTGATCATGGGCGGATTTTAATCGGGATTGAAGTGCCACCCACTGAGATGGCAGCATGGGCGGAATTTCTCGATCGTACCCCTTATCGTTATTGGGACGAGCGCGCCAATCCTGCTTATCAATTATTTTTGAGTTAGGCTGCACTTAGGTAAGGACGATCGCCTTTACAATTTACCCCGCCACTGAGACATCAATCCTTGAACTGTAGAGTAGTTCGGCGCGTCTGGTGGCACCATTTTGGCAGTATCGATCGCTATCTGCCAATGTTGTTGTTTGGCATAGCCTTGGGCGATCCGATCGATCTCCTCAGACCATAGCTCGATCGATTGCTTGACCTCTGCGGCTGTTGCTGAAGTGGCGGGAATCTTTCGGGCGGCGAGGATTGCCTGATAGCGAGAAGTTGCGTCACCAGGCTTGACAAAAAGTCTCGCTTGTGATATTTCAATAACTTGTTCCGTAGCTGCGGTAGTAGATCTTGGCGGTAGTGATGAGGTCGCGGTAGCTGGAATAGTCAAACTATTTGCGGGTTTGACATCCCGATCTTCGGTGCTATCCGATTGGAATTTGAACGCATAAATCGCACCTCCAGCAGCAACTATTAACGTCAGCAGCAAGCTAATTTTTGCCCAATGGGGCACTTCTCTGGGGCTGGGAATGGGCTGAAGTTTTCTGACGAGCGCACCAGTGCCAATCGTTTCTGGATTGACGATCGATATAGTTGGCGGTGTATAGACAGCATAAGTATCATCGCGACCAAATGGGACTGGAGCAGGTGGTGCATAGACTACCTCTGGAATGGTTGCCGAAATCGATGATTGGGTAGTAGTCGAAAAAACTGGACGATAGGTAGAGACACCCGTAGGAACGATTGCCATCGGTGTTTGGAGCGGTTTCCAGTGATGTTCGCTCAATTCTACGAGTCGGCTCGTCAGGTAGGTATCGATCGTCCCTAGGTTGAGATCGGGGTGATAATTTAGAGCCTCTAATAATGCGGTAGTGAATAACCCATGCTCTAAACCTGAATCTTCATGGGAAAATTCATGGCTTTGACAAGAGAGAAAAGTCGGAATCTGATATTCTTGGGCGAGTTTGGCGGTAACTGTGCCAATTCCGCCACCGAGGGATAGATGCTGAGAGTGATTGGCATCGAGGAAAACTAGCGCATTCACGCCAATATCGCGAAATTGTTGATATAGTTGGCGAATAGAAATGCAAGTATTGGCGAGATCTTCGGCTTTACCATCGATCGGGATCAGATAATCTTCATTCTCAAAACTTACTCCACAACCACTAAAAAAGAACCATAATAAATCCCCATGATGGAGCTTGTCCCAAGACCATTGTTTAAGCCAACGATTGATATTTTCACGGTTCGGGTAGGTGGATTTATTTTCAGCTTGAGGAGAAGTATCGGTCAACAGTAAGCATTGTGCGGGACTCCAACCAGCAGCATCGACAAAAAAATGCTCCATTGCCACAGCATCCGCCATCCCATAGCTCAATGGCGTTAAGAACTGGTATTGATTAATTCCGATCGAAATACACGCTTGGTTGGCCATTTAAAGTTCGATGATTAATAGACTAAACTGTTGTGTACTCAAACCGAATATTCGATTTTGTCTAACTTTGAAGCTGCTAAGACCTGAAACGTCTCAGGTCTTAGCTAATGGATACTAGCTGCGTTCAATTTAGCCGTCCAAACTCGTTCATTGTTAAGTTGGAATTATGTCAATAATAGCATTTCAATCGGCAACAAGCATTATCGATCTCAGGGGCTATTTGAAACTTCTAGCTGTTACATTTGTAGTAAATAAATTTCCCTACTTTAAGTCAATGATGCAACATCTAATAAGAAGATCGATTGTCGATCGGGCGATTCGATCGACAGCGAACTGACACAGTGAATATTGCCATGCTGGCGATAGATCTCTGGTAGGGGTTGAAATGCTGCAACTTGAATCGATTGAATGCTCGGTGGAGAATCGATGGGTAGTCCGATGAGTCGATCGGGTTCGGGTTGCAAAATCAATAGATATCTGATGAGATCGGCTATACGCTTGGGTTCTGGCTGGTCGGTTGGTACGGCGATCGCCTCGCGTTGCTGCTGGTGTAGTAATTGTGGTTTACCAAAGATCCGCTGCCCGACATCAATGACGACCAATTCTCGACCTTGAAAAGTAGTCAAGCTCACTCCGGTACCATGCGGATCTCCATACAGTCGCTGCCCTCGCTGCCCTGGTGCGTCGAGTGTTGTCACTCTGTGGACGCTGGCTAGTGGGAGCGCGAAAGTTTCTCGATCGAGCTTGAAGGTAATTAGGCGTAAGGTTGCTTCAGTTTTAGCCGCCGCCAATCGTCGCGATCTCAGGGGAGAATAAATAGCCATAAGTACTTTATCGATCGATACTACTATCTAGAGTGCCACTTTTCGATCGGGAAGTTATCAAGGCGGAATCATTTCCCTCAACTACTTACATCTTGCCTCAAAACAAAGTAGAGGGTAGAGGGTGGAGGGTAGGATATTGGTGCGTTACGGCTTGTGCCTAACACACCCTACGATTAGTCTGCGTCGGTGGACTTGGCTTGTGCGTGGGGTTTTAACCACTTTGAGTATAGGCATCAGTCACAACGCCGCTGAATAAAATACGCTTTCTTACATCAAAATGTGACTTTTGAGATCTAAGTTGGGAAAGATAGAGAAGACATATCTAAAATGCCTAGTGCTGATTGCGTAAATCTACCTCGATTGCTATCACTTCTGCACCTTTATAAATTGAGTCCACTAAGCTATGAGTTTGAGCCATGAATCAGGGTTCTAGCAGCGTTGCTGATACCGAAAAAACACTAAATCCCATCAAGTTATTAGAGCAGTTAGCTACCGCCCAAGCTAAAGGTTGTTTGCGAGTTGTTGCCAATGGCATTGTGTGGCTACTGTACTTTTACGAAGGTAAGCTATTTTATGCCAATCACTCCCTCGAACCGATCGAGCGGCTAGAGCAACATCTCCGCCGGATTAGCCCAGTTATCCTACCCAATCAAGTGTATACCGACTTGCGGGAACAGCTCAAAGAGGCTAATTTGGAGGCGAGTTATCCTAGTTTGGACTACCAAGCAATTCGGTGGTCGATCGCTCAGGGGCATATCACCGAGCAGACTGCGGGTGCATTAGTCAAAAGCATTACCAAGGAGGTGCTGCAATCATATATATTGCTGACTTCGGGTACTAGTGAGCTGGTAGCGCGGGAGACATCTTTTCCGATTTGGTGGAGTGGCAATTTTTTGTTTGTGACGAAGGAGTGTCAAACCGAGTTACAGGCTTGGCAGGCATTGCAGCCAGCAATTCAATCACCTTATCAACGCCCTTATCTGATGAATGTCGAGCATCCACTGCTCACACCAGATGTCAAGGCAAAGTTGAGCAAGATCTTGATCGGGTTTAGCTTTCGGCAGTTGTCCTTACTACTCAAGCAAGATGAATTGACGGTTGCCAATAACCTTCATCGGTTGATCGATAACCGGATTGTTGGCTTGCGTCCACCTCAACCGCCATTCGATCGAATGCACCGCCTGTATTCAGGTACAGATGGTCATCTCTTTAATGAACAAGAGCAATCGGTATCGGCAACGCTCGCTGCTGTTACTGAAAAAACAGGTGCGCTCGAACCTACAACTGGCAATTTAATCGAACAAGCGACTTATAAGATTGCTTGTGTAGATGATAGTCCGACAATTTTACGGGAAATCAACCGCTTTTTAGATGGTGATAGCTTTAAAGTGTTTCCGATCGTCGATTCAGGGACAGCTTTGATGAAGATCATTCGGATCAATCCTGACATTATTTTATTAGATGTGGGGATGCCGACGATTGATGGTTATAAGCTCTGTTCGATGTTGCGGAAACATCCAGCTTTTAAAAAGACGCCAATTGTGATGGTAACTGGCAATACTGGCATTATCGATCGAGCTAAAGCCAAAATGGCTGGCTCGACTGATTATATGACTAAACCTTTTACTCAAATAGGATTGATCGAAATGGTATCCAGACATTTAATGGCACATCACTAGCGATCGTACATTCAGTCCCAACTATCTATATATTTAAATAAAATTGAGCAAATGGTTAAAATTTTAGTTATTGAAGACACTCCCTCTGAAATGCAGTTGATGACCCTTTATCTCAAAGATAATGGCTATCAAGTAGTATCTGCTAATAATGCCAAAGATGGGCTGAGTCTAGTTACCAAAGAAAAGCCCGATGTCGTGATCACTGATGTTGTGATGGAAGGCATGAACGGGTTTGAATTCTGTCGAACATTGAAAAAAAATCCTGAAACTGAAAAAATCCCCGTGATTGCTTGTACCTCTCGCAGTCAAGATTTGGATAAATTATGGGGTAAAAAACAAGGTGTAGATGTCTATATTACCAAGCCTTACTCGCAAGAAGACATCATTAAGGCTGTTAAATCTGTCTTTAATTAAATTAGTGAATGGTGAATGGTGGATAGTGAATTGTGAAAATTTTATGTCAAGGGATTGAGTTCCTGATATTTATTTCTCAATGCTCACGATCGATCGTCTCCAGTAGGGCACAGCCGAACGAACATCAAGACTTATCTCAATCATCAAACCCTATTCGCTTTTCACCATCCACTGTCTTGAAAAGGTGCTCCACTTGTCTGGACGGGTCTCCCGCCCAGATAGGAAACAAGCGACGTTTTCGGGGGGTTGGGTTGCCAACCCAACCAGCTTCCCCCGAAAAGCTCGCGCCCCAAGACTGCACTTTTCGCCATCCACCATTCACTATTCTCGCTATGGGTGTAACTACCGCGCAACCAAATAGACAACCAACTAAACGAAAAACTACTGGCGAGATGTTTCTGCGATTTCAACTCGATCGCCAAACTTGTGCGGTTGTCCCGATGCTGCAAACCCAAGAAGCGATCGTCTTACCATCGGGGCGAGTTTCCGTCATTCCCAACCTACCGTCGCCCATTTTGGGATTATTTAATCGTCGGAGTAGCTTGTTGTGGCTTGTCGATCTGCCAGAAATTCTCGGTTTAGAGCCGATCGATCGACATACGCATAGTTATGATGTCGCCCTGCTCAAAGTCGGACAAACACCTCTAGCTGTCGCAGTGCGATCGATTCAGGGCGTAGTCCGGTTTGCCAAAGAAGAGATCGAATCTCCCATCGGTAGTTTCAATCCAGCTTTTACTCCCTATCTTCATGGCTGGATTTTGCAAGAACGCGAACTAGTCTTGGTGTTAGATCCTGAGGCAATTATTAATGCTAAAGGATTGAACTTAACCACCAATTAATCACTAGCTAATTATATTAAACTACAGTGTCCAAATTATGAATCGATTTAACGAAATAACTCAATTCAACATTTCCGATGCCTCAGCCGGAGCGATCGATTCATCTAGATCCACAACTAAGTGGAATAGTTTGAGTCTAAAAACTAAAGTGACCATCCTCGCAACTATTTTAGGGCTGGCACCACTCGCGGCAATTGGTACACTCGGCTACGTCCAAATTAATAATGCACTTAGACAGGAGACAGTCCAATCTCAAAAAGAGCGAGCCGTCCAGATTGCTGATAAATTTAATCGCTTTATCTTCGAGCGAAATGGTGATGTGGAAACGCTAGCAGCACAACCAGCTTTTACTGATGCTAAACTAGCGGCAAGTACTTCATTAGAATCCAAAATTAAGCTATTTGACCAATACGTGCTTAGTTATCAGGTATATGATAGTATCGCTGCTTTCGATCTCCAAGGTAATCTAATCGTCCAAAGTAAGGGGAATAAATTAACCAATCATACAGATCGCAAGTATTTTCAAGAAGTTCTAAAAACAGGTAAAACTGTAATTTCTGAGTCAGAAGTATCTAAAAGTAGTGGAAAAATGGTGATTCACTTTGCCTCACCAATTAAAGATCTAGCTACTGGTCAAATCATCGGAGTAATGCGGACGAGAGCACCTGTCGATCGATTGGAAGTACCCCTAAAAAATTTGGCAGGTAAGAGCCAAGACTACCATATCCTCGATCGCCGCAATAACACAGTATTTATCAGTTCCAATGGTGAGTACACAGGGAAGCAAGAAGATGCAGATCTGATGGCCGCGCGGGAGAAAGGGGGACTGGTTTCCCACGAAAATAAAACACCAACCGCCAACACTCAAGCTAATCCAACAGGTAAGGACATCGAACTGCTCACTGCTGCTCCGTTTGGGAAAATTGAGGGGATGCAGCAACTACCGTGGGTAGCAATCTCCTCGATCGATGAAGATGCTGCTAACAGTACTCTGAGCGGACTACTATTGACAATTCTGGCTGGAGCGGGGTTAACTGCTCTATTCACAGTTGCCCTAGCGACCTTCTTTGCGGATCGAGCCACACAGCCGATCGCGGATGCTGCTAAAGCGGTCGAGAGAATCGGTCAAGGAGACTTCAAGAGTCGCTTGGAAGCCATTGGTGAAGATGAGATCGGGCAATTGGGAGCCAACATCAACTTGATGTCAAATCAAATTCAAGGACTATTACTCGCTCAATCCGAACAAACTAGACGCACGGATTTATACGCCGAAATTTCCCGCGCTCGATCGGGTGCAGATCTAGTCTCACCACTATCTCAAGTCCTCGTCGAAGCTAGAGAAATCCTCAAAGCCGATCGATTGGTGGTCTATCGGTTTATGGCAGACAATCGGGGCTACATTGCGGGGGAATCATTTGGTGATGGCGGTAGTAGTGCGATCGAAGAACAAGTCAACGACCCCTGTATTCCCGCTGAGTTACTCGCAGCCTACGCCCAAGGACGTGTTATTGCCAACGATAATGTCGCCGAGAGCAACTACCATCCCGATCACAAACGTCTATTAGTCCGACTCAAGATCCAAGCGAATCTCGTCGTGCCGATCGTCCAAAATGGCAACTTATTGGGACTGTTGGTAGCTCACCATTGTCAGCAAACTCACGCTTGGCAAGAGTGGGAGAGCATCTATCTGACCAAATTTGCCGAACAGATCGGTATTTGTTTGAGTGGATTCGTCATCTCCGAGCGCGGTCAACTTGACGCCGCCAGACAGCGAGATAAAGCCGTCCGCGAACAGTTGCTAGCAACGATCTCCCGCGCTCAAACTACCCAGGAGATGACTACGCCACTAGCTTATATCCTCGAAGAAGGACGCCAAAAGCTGGCTGCCGATCGGTTGGTTGTTTATCGCTTTTTCCCTAACAACGAGGGTCATGTTGTTGGAGAAGCGGTATTACCAGGATTTGTCAAGGCTCTGGACGATCGGATTGAAGACCCGATCCCCCAAGCATTGAGCGAAACATATAGTCAGGGTCACGCCATTGCTACCAATGATGTGATGGCGAGTAATGAGCATCCCGATCGCCAGCAGTCGCTCAAAAAACTACAAGTCAAGTCCAATTTGGTCGTCCCGATCCTCCAAGGTAATAACTTGCTCGGACTACTCGTCGCCGATTGCTGTACTAATATTCACCAGTGGGAAGAGTGGGAAACTGAGTATCTGCAAGAGTTTGCACTACCGATCGCTTCGTGTCTGGGTGGATTTGCCGCCACCGAGCGGAGTCAATATGAAGCCGAACAGTCTCGCCAACGCGCCGAAACAGCCCGAAAAGAAAACGAAAGCCGCCAAAAAGAATTACTCCGGTTGCTGACCGAAATCGAAGGAGCTTCCGATGGTGACTTGACAGTGCGATCGGAAATCAGCGAAGGGGAAATCGCGATCGTCGGGGACTTCTTTAACGCCATTATCGAAAGTCTCCGCGACATCGTGACAACCGTAAAAACCGCCG
>NZ_JBGSQZ010000286.1:0-11040 GCF_041737865.1 Chamaesiphon sp. | reverse complement strand
GATGGCCGAGGTGGAAAATCAAATTCAACGATTAACTTGTTTAGAAGTACAAGGTGAGCAACTAAATCTTGGTAAATGGTTTGTTGATATTTTCTACATTCCAGAATCAAAGCTGGAATGATTTTTTAATTGTAAGTCCCTTAGTCAGATTCACGCTACCTTCTCCAATCAAACCCACGATCATCCAACACATTACCCCTAAATGTCGAATATCTGCCCACTGACTATATTGACTGGCAAACTTAATTAATTGATGATGTAGACGAGAGGGGGTTTCGAGCATTTCGATAATAACTGCTTTTTCGGATAAAAACAGTTTAACAGTTCCCCTCTCTTTTCTCCTCAAAGCCTCTCCTCATCAATCTTTGCTCGAATCCCTACGGACTTTTGTCCGTCAATCAGGTTTCTACGTTTCTGGCAGAACAAGCGGATTCAACATCATCCCCCATCCCTATATTTTCCTCTAATCTCGAAACTTCCATCTGCGAGTTCCACAGGCTTACCGAAGAAAGCACCAGTTTCCCTTCCAAAGTGACCGATGGTGTCTTTCATCTTGACATCAATAAATTCGGCTCCAACGATATCCGTATTACTCAAAATGGCTCGATTCAAGTAAGCTCCAGTCAGATCGCAACTGCCCAAGTTGGCATAACTCAAATTAGTCCTAGTCAGATTAGCTCTTCTGAGATTAGCTCCTAACAAACGAACATATCTCAGATCGCATCCTCTCAAGTTAATGCCACTCAGATTAGCTCCACTGGTTCCACCGCCACAGAATCTGGCTCCCAAAAAATTAGCATAGGACAAGTCAATACCACTAAGATCGACCCCCTCTTGTGGCAATGCAGTCAGGAGATACAGTTGAACGGAGCAACGGTAATGGCTCATTAATGAGAATTTTGCCTATGGCCTATTATCATCAAGTTTGGGATTTTCAGGTATTAATCGAGCGCGTTCATCAAGTTTCTTGTATTACTCACGCACATCCTCGATCGCAAATGGCTTGCGGTATCTATATCAGTATTGTCATCGCGTTACTGGATGGGAACGATCCTCAATCAGCCTATCAACTCGGTTTAGACCGCATCAAGCCAGTTTATCAAAGATATCCATACAGCCAAGAAAAATCTCATTTCGATCGAATCTTTAGTCGCGAAATCGATAGATTACCAATCGAAGATATTAACTCTGAAGGCTATGTAATTGACACATTAGAAGCTAGTTTGTGGTGCTTTCTGAATACTTCATCTTATCCAGAAGCAGTTTTAAAGGCTGTAAACTTGGGTGAGGATACAGACACGACAGCAGCAGTTACTGGAGGTTTAGCGGGTATCTACTATGGGATTGAGAGCATCCCAATGCAGTGGATGACTGCAATCGCTCGTCAGAGCGATATTATCGCTTTGGCAAATCGCTTAGAGACAGCAATCGATATGTTGTCCTCATAATAATTTAGTGACGATCGAGCATTGTAGAGTTGCCATGCTGCTATTTTAGGCTAATTGCTGCAACTAGTATCTAAAGCCTGCGGATGTCCCCACACGATCTGTTCGTGCTTGTAGATCACCATTCCTGGTTTTGCACCCTTCGGTTTATAGACGTGCTTGGTGGCTGTATATACCACCGGAACTGCTTGGCTCTGTCTGGCTCGGCTATAGTAAGCCACAGCATTGGCGGTAAATTGCAAATCTGCTTCCTCAGCTACCGCTCCAGGGGTAATTCTTAATAAGCCATGACTACCAGCGATTTCTTGAGCGTGAAACCAGAGATCGTATTCTGTTGCTGTTTTAAAAGTAAGTCGATCGTTTTGACGATTGTTGCGTCCGATTAGTAGTTCAAATCCGCTGGGAGTTTTCAGAGAGCGGGGCTTTGTTTCTGCAAGTTCGGCTTTTGCTAATCTGTCTGCTGCGGGGAAATATCCGGTATCAATTAACTCGCGCTTGGTTTCTAATAAAGTTTGGAGCATTTCTCGAACATCATTTGCCCCATCTTCTTCTACCTGAAGAATACTTTCTTCTACTTGTTCTAAATAGTCAATTTGTGCCTGAACTTCTGCAAGTAATGGCTCTACAGCTAATTTGGCGCGTTTGAGTTTCTGATGACGTTTGTAGAGAAATTGGGCATTTTGAATCGCATTTTTTTCGGGTTCGAGTTTGATTTTGACTGGTTCCCCCGTCTCAAAATCATTGAGGATAATTTGTTTCATCCCTGGCTGCCATTCTTGGAGATATGCCATTAATAGATCCGCATTAGTGCGATATTCGTCAGCACCTGTAGACTCTTTCAGTTTGGCTTTGAAGGTGTTGGCTTTGACGCGTAATTTAGCTAAGATCGTGCTTAACTTTTGGGTGAGTTGATGCTTGAGTTGGCTGAATGCTTCTCGATCGAGGATCTGAGTATAATAAGTCTCAACTGCTTGGTTTACTGTCGCAACTGGAGTAGCTGGTTTACTCCATCCCATGACGCTGAAGCCGTTAGTAGTCAGATGAGGATGAAATTTATATCCTTCAACTTGAGCCAGTGTTCTGAGCCAGATTTGCCAGTATTCAAATAGCTTTTCCCAGTCTGCGGGAGCTAATGTATCCGTAGTTTGAATGGGATCTAGTCCAGCGGCGGTAATCAGCTCATTCATCAGGATCGTACTCAAACCGCGATAACTTCTGACGAGTCGTTGATTTAGTCGATCGGGAATCAGACTAACTCGATCGATCCAGCGATCGATCGGTTCCTCCAAATTTGGCATCGGATCGGTTAGCGATGGCGGTACTTCATAAGGTCTACCAGTTTCGATCGTCCTGACGCTAGACTGTTTATTACTAACTTGATGCGCGGTGGTGATGATTAAGTTATCGGCATCCGTAAGGGTGAGATTGCTATATTTGCCGATCGGTTCTACATACAAATAATATAAAGCTTCCGCGCCAGGTCTTGAAGCAAATGCGAGTCGCACTAGTCTTTCCCAGGGAGAAACGATCTCCATCCCAATCATCGCCAGTCCCCCCAGTACAGAGCGTAATTGCTGGCTGAGTGTGAATGTGTCGGGAATCCGTGGTGGGGGGTCTGTCAGGACGATTCGGGCGGCTTGAGGATGCCAGGAGATGGCGATCCAGCCGCGTTTGTCGAGAGTCCGTAAGCTGAGTGCGAGGGTGTAGCGATCGCGTTGATATACTGTTTCTACTCGTGCAGGTATCCAATCTGGTTGCAACTCCCGTACCGCCGCCGTCAATGTCGTGAAGTCAACCTGTTGCATCTGAAATGTTTTTTATTATGTTGCGGCTAGTTGGGATAGGCTTTAGGTTTGAGGTTTAAGGCTTTAGGAAGCAAAAGCATCTTGTTAATTTCCTAACACTCAATACCTCAATCTTCAATAAACGTAAATATTTACCAAGTAAATATTGCCCGAAACATAGACGGTGAGCATTGCCCACCCCACTGGGACGACCAGACTAAAACTGTGGGTAAAGCGATCGCTCAAAATATTACTGATTGTATTTTTCAGAGTTCTGAATGCCCACAGTTTTAGTCTGGTCACGCCACTACTTAAAGATATCTTAGTCTAAAGCCTAAAGCCTAAAGCCTAATACCTAAAGCCTTATTCCAACAACCAAGGTGCTAAGGTCGGTGTCCAATCAACTAGTTCTTCCTCCTTAAACCATAACGCAATCTCGCTGTGAGCGGTTTCAACTGCGTCAGAACCATGAATGAGATTCCGACCGATGTTGATGCCTAGATCGCCACGAATGGTGCCTGGAGGGGACACTAGTGGGTTAGTTGTACCGATCGCAAGTCGGGATGCAGCTACCACACCATCACCTTGCCACACCATTGCTACTACTGGCCCAGAAGTCATAAAATCAACTAAACCACCAAAGAAGGGTCTTTCTTTGTGGACTGCGTAATGCTGTTCGGCTAATTCGCGGCTGGGGTGCAACAGTTTTAAGGCGACGAGGGTAAAGCCTTTAGTTTCTAAACGACGAATGATTTCGCCAACTAAGCCACGTTGAACGCCGTCGGGTTTGATTGCGAGAAATGTCCGTTCCACCGTGAACTCCTAAAATATAGATAGACTTGCCAATCGCCTATTATAGTTCTATTCGTGTTCCTTTAGGTTATGGAATCTAGGCTTTAGATGTTCCGATAAATATGCTTAGATCCCGATCGTATTCCTTTTACACTCGCTTCCGATCGACTATGGTGTACATATTAGTTCCGCTGTCAAGCATGTATCATCTGACCCAGCGATCGTGCTAGTCTCTTCAGGTTGATTTATTCGCATTACTATTTAGTCCATCTCTAGGTATTCTAACTCGGAGGGGATCGGAAATAGGCTCGGTAGAATAACGCGATCGATAATTAATTATTTCTTTGCTCCTTCGAGCGATAGTCCATTATTTTCTAGATCGATCCGATTGACTGAGAAATTTTGTTGCTGAATTTGGAGATCGATCGTCTGTTGAATTTTTGCTGGGGATACACCCAGATTTTCAGCAAGTTGAGCGATTGTAAAGTTCATATTCCCGATCTTGATTTGAGTATCTGAAGCAAATTTTACTCGATCTCCCTCAATCGTTGGTTTGCCGACAATTCCCACATAGACATCCCGACCTTTCAAAAATGTTAAGTTATTAGTTAGCTTAGTTAATGCCGCCGTTTGGGTGCCTGGCTTGCCGTTGCGGGCTAGTTGGTCTAAATTCACCATCGCACCTGTATAGATTTTGCCGTCTCTAATATTAGTTTTGATTCCTTTGATCCCAACTGGAACTTGCTTGCTTGCTTGGGATGTTGCAAGTTTAGCTACTACTAAATTATTAATGTCCTTATTACTAAGTTTAACACTCACTTTTTGTCCCGATTGAGCGCGATCGATCGGTGCTGTGATTTTCCGTTTACTGACAGCCGCTCGCTCGGTAATTTGACTTTGCTGCAATGGTAAGGATTGACTATCTATTTTATCTTCGCTACTGGCTTTAGTATATTCATCGGGTACTTTAATTGCTTCTTGCCATACATAATAAGCCCCGCCAATAGCCGCGATCGAGATCGCACCGAGTAACTTAATTATAAATTTCTGCATCTTTTAAAAACTAATCCTTTCAACGCGAACAAAAAATGTTATTATGATATTATATAGTCTCAAAGCTAGCGATATTCTGACTGTTTGAACTAGGTATTTTGCATAGAATATGACAATCTGGGGAAATCTGATAGCGATCGCCATTATGGTGTTCGGATTATGGCTCAACAATACCTGGATTGCCGCAGCCGGATGTGCGATCGCACTAGTATTATCGCTCCCAATTATCTATCGAGGCGTTCGCCAAGAACTGCTAGATTCGTTGTCGCCAGCGCAACGATTACAATTAATCGCGACGATTACCGTACTGATTGCCCTGGGCGGCTTACTCCAGATTCTAGAATTTTTTGAGTATGTGAGCAGTTTTTCCGATCGGATTGATTGGAATGCTGTTGGTGCATCGGGCGAGTGGGGTGGGGCATTCGGTCAGATTTTGATTGCTATCTTAGCAGTATATATTGCTTGGCGACAATATATTATCTCTCGCGATCTGACGATCGAGCAAAACCGCCTCACTACCCAACAAAATATTCTCACTCAACAACAGACAATCGATGCTTATTTTCAAGGGATTTCCGATCTAGTATTAGATGATGATGGTTTCCTCGAAGATTGGCCGCAAGAGCAAGCTTTTGCCGCAGGTAGAACCGCTGCATTACTCGGTAGTATCGACGCAGCAGGTAAAGCCAAAGTACTGCGATTCCTGTCTCAGTCTAAACTCCTAACGCCACTCAGACGCGATCGCAGGCTCGGTCGAGCAATTTTGGATGGAGATGGTGGTTATGATGAAGATCGGCTGCATGGAGTCAGGGTGATCGATCTGGGTGTGATGTTAGCAGGTGCCGATGTTTCCCAAGCAGATTTACGTTGGACAGATATTAGTGATGCTAATTTAATCCGTGCTAATTTGAGTGGCTGCGACTTAGTGAAAGCAAACTTCTCTCGCACCATCTTATATGAAGCTAAATTACATGGTGCCGATGTCAAAGGTACCCGCTTTTTTTATGGTGATGCCGAACTTGCCAGCCCCCGCAGTCGAAATGAAATCCCAAACTATACGACTGGTGAATTTACAGGTGCAGTGGTAGAGAATGCTGATTTTACCAACGTTCAGGAAATGTCTCAAGAACAACGTAAATACTGCTGTAGATGGTGTGGCGACGACTCTCGTCAGACTATTCCTGGCGGATGTGAAGGTATTCCTAGTAAGTTGCCCTCAAAAAAATAGCAGTAATATGTTCGAGATGGTGAGGTTACCCCTAAAGGTTAACTTTACAGCAAGGAACTCAAATAGGATTGCTATATTGACATCGATCGATCTGTCAGACTACGATTGATTTATGGGAAATTTGCCCAAATTAACTTAACTAATCAAACCTTTAACTATCATCGACTGCTGCTGAACACCCAGTCAACCTATATCGAGATAATTGCCAAAACCCATCGTGGTGTTGGCATCAGGTTTTATGGTAAATATATTGGCGGGATGTGGCGCGACAGAGCCGCATCCGCTTGGCTCAATTGAGGAGGCTCCAGCCGCTTATAAGTCGATCGATCGAGTAATCGATACACAAGTAGCAGCGAGAATGGTGGAAGTGGTTGCAAAAATGCGTCCGATTTTAACTTTCAAGGCTTAATCGATTGGTAGTAAAAAGGGAGCGTTGTAACTCTACATAACGCTCGCTTTTTGATGTGTAACTAAAAGACGATCGATTTGTTCCGTTCTAGCCTCACCTGCATCTAAAGTGCAGGCGATTAGCTCAAGTCATCTCCAAGGGAAGATGAACAGATGGCTTTAACGGCAGGAGCGGTACTTGATGTGATAAACCAAGCCGCGATGGGCGAGATCGAAAGAATCTACAGTCGCTGAACCCTGCCCTCGTGCTGCCATTGAAGCATTTACCCGCATGTTTGTGCTATCGCCACAGACAGACCAAACATCGGCAACAGTAGCTAGACTATCGCGGGCTGTATAGTTACTTTCGCCATTAAAAGTTCGTTGAAATACTGGGCCGCGAGTGCCAGCAAAGAAGTATTCGGCGCGGAGAGTACCTCTGGTCGCTGGGGCTACGTAGCCACGATAATCGGCGTCATACAAGGAGATTTGAAACCCTTGAGGTACTCGAATCGGTATGCTGAGATTGCAGCTCTTGCGGCTTTGATTGGGGTCGTTACCTTGGGCAATGAATTTATCAAACAAGATGCTTAATTCCTGACCGTCGGGGCTAACACTGACACTAGCAGAGTCGGCAGGGCAACCATTACCGCCATATTTAGCACCCATAATTTCAACTTTATCGCTAGCCAGAGCTGGAGCCATCGGCCCAGTAGCTAAGGTAGCTAGAATAAGCAATGCTTTGATGAATTTCATAATACCGTCCAAAAAGTGAAGATAGTTTATGTTAAAGTAATAAGAATTGTGAAAAAATCAAGATTAAAATCTTGAGTTAATCCGCAATTAAAGACAAATTTTGCTTGTAACAAAATTATGTCGATAGAAGATAAAGATGTGAGCCTGATGGCATAGACTACTGCTTTTACGATCGGGTTCAACAATCGTAAAAGCTTTTGCTTTTTCCTTATATATTAACTAGATACCGATCGAGTTTCAGAGGTTCCCAATTTCTCTAACAAATATTTAGCAACACGGGTAATAGCTAGTCTCTTCCCAGTGTAAAATTGGCGGACTAGGTTGGCGTCAGCCCGCCGTATACAAAGTGTTAATAGTGAGTCGAGCTTTAAGCTTGTGCCTGGATGAACAACAGCGATAACTATTCCCATTCTGCGATCGATTGACTTTCTGCTGCTTGAATCTGTTGCTGAATATTTTGCCAATCTACTGAGGTACTCACTCGATCGAGTAATAATTTCCCATCTTGTAAGTAGAGTAATCGATCGCTCAATCTTGCTGCTAATTCTAACTGATGGTTAACAGTAATTACACCCATTTGTTGCGATCGACAAAAATCAGTTACGGTTGTCAAGATTCTGGTGGCAGTACTAATATCTAAATTAGCGATCGGCTCGTCGAGTAATAGTATTTGCGGTTGAGTAATTATACCTCTAGCGATCGAGACAATTTGTTTTTGTCCGGCAGAAAGTTGTAATTCCGTGCGATCGAACCAATCTGTCGGAATCTCAAGTAGTTGAGTAATATTAACTATCCGTTGTTTGATTTCTTCTATACCGATCGATTGTAACTCTAAAGGATAAACCAAAGCTTCTCGTACTTTCATCCCTAATAGTTTCGGCTCTTGACTCACCAACATTATTCGCTTTCTGAGCGTAGTTGGATCGATAGATCTTGTATTTTCTCGATCTAATAATATCTTCCCAGTTGTTGGCTCGCTGAGTCGATTTATCAGCCGTAACAACGTACTTTTACCTGCACCCGTAATTCCAGTTAAGGTGACACATTCACCCACAGCTAAACTCAATGAGATATCTGTCAGCAGTGGGCGAGTAAAATTGGGTGGGGTATAACCGATCCGATCGAGTTGAAGTAGCAAATTGACTATAAATAATTGGTTTACCAGAGTGCCAGTATGAGGTTAGACTGCACGATCTTTACCCTTATTCTTGGGCTATTTGTCCTTTGAATACTAACTCAGCAGGCCCAGTCATGTAAACACGATTATCTTCGATCGACCACTCAATTTGGAGACAACCACCAGGTAATTCTACCGTACAGCGGCGATCGGATTTACCTGTGAGGACTCCCGCAACCACCGTCGCACACGCACCCGTACCGCAGGCTAATGTGATTCCGGCTCCACGCTCCCACACGCGCATTCTGACATAATCAGGGCGGATAACTTGAGCAAATTCGGTATTAGTCCGTTGGGGAAAAACAGGATGATGCTCAAATTTTGGCCCGATAGTTTCCAGGGGGATGGCATTGGCATCTTCTACAAAAGTTATACAATGGGGATTGCCCATACTAATACAAGTGACAGTCCAGGATTTGCCATCAACTTCAATCGCTCCATCGACTACTTTAGTATCGGCTGTGCCCAAAGTTGTCGGGATCTCCGCTGCAAGTAATCGCGGTTCGCCCATATCTACTTGGACGTTTCCCTCTAGCAATACTTCTGGGGTAATTGTGCCAGCAAGAGTATGAATTTGATAAGTAACAGCCAGATCGGTTTTACCTTCCAAATCGGCGATAAATTTTGCCATACAACGAATGCCATTTCCGCACATCTCAGGTTCCGAACCATCGGAATTAAAAATTCGCATTGTGTAGTCGGCACCATTTTGCCCTGGCAACACAAAAATTACCCCATCCCCACCGATCCCAAAATGTCGATCGCACCAAATAATTGCCTCTTCTGGATCAATAATTGGGGTAGTACTGTGGCGATTGTCAATCAGGATGAAATCGTTGCCCAAGCCTTGATATTTGCTAAATGCGATCGTCATTAAATTAGAGAATAGGGATGAGGGGATAGAAGATAGGGGAGTGAACCCCAATTAATTATTAATAACTTATCTAATTAGGCTTAGATTTTAGCCAAATTGTTGTTTGGCTCGATCGTAAACTTCAACAGTAATTTCATTCAGACCCTGTTCTTGAGCAAACTTTTCGATTTTCTTTCGAGCCGCAGGGCGCACAAAAAATGGGATTTCCTTGAGCTTTGCTTCAGCTTCAGCCGTCCAAGAGACATGATTAGTCACAGTGATTTGGTGCCAATTTTAAATTAAAGGATAGTTGTTCGAGAGTAGTAAATCGGTCACAGGTTGAGCAGAGATTACTTCGTTACCAACTATTTATAATGGTGGATGGCGACGACTGTCTAAGTTGGGTAGGGGCGTACGGTTAGATGCTGGCGGTAGATATAGTTGTTTGGATTTGCGATCTGTAGCTTCAGCTTGCTGGATACACCACCAGCGATAGCCGATAGACATTCCAGAAGTTAGTAGCCCCAAAATCATGAGTGTACCCAACTCATTTACACCACCGAGGACAGCATCAACTGCACCAACAATGATGAGAAAGCTTGAAATTGGTTCTTTGCGGTATAGTCGTTTCAAAACGGTGGGAAATATCGCGTTCATGTGTAGGTATTGAGACTAGGATTCTCGATCGGGCAACGGTCAAGATGCAATCGACTTACAATCCTATTCTACAAGCTCAGACTGGATAATCGATCGCTCATGACTAGATAATTAGTCAATCTACTGAGTTGCGATCTTATTATGCCCACGTTGAGGGTAGTAAATCGCCAAAACTTTGAGATAGTTCGAGTTAAATCTTAGTTTATGACCAATCCAAGCGCAGCAAGGGGATTTTGACCTGTAATGTACTCAATAATGAGGAGTGCTGCAAAACCAACCATCGCTGCTCTGCCATTAAACCGCTCCGCATATCGATTGAACCCAAATCTCGTGACAACTAGTTTCGGTTGGACGGTAGGTTGTACTTGTGTCATGATCTGAGTGTGTTGAGATTTATTAAAGTTAATACTCATTTTACGGCTGTTTGGTGCGATCCGCCAGCAGTTATGTTCATCGATGTGGATCTTGACTTTTCGGAGCAGCTCTAATTGCGCTGCCTCCACATACTACTATCAAGCACTAAAAACTTACTCAAAGATGGCATCTCGATCGAGCCACAATCGGACTCAGGAGGGAGTTTATCAGATTACAGTACTTTACCTAAGTTTGGGCTTGCATAAACAAGTAAAATTTGCTAAGATGATGAATTGAATCGGGACGTAGCGCAGCTTGGTAGCGCACTACTTTGGGGTAGTAGGGGTCGGAGGTTCAAATCCTCTCGTTCCGACTTGGCTGAAATTAAGACACAGAAGGGTTCTTTGAACGCGCATCGCGCGATCGAGGAACCTTTTTGCGATCCAAAAGGTTTTGCTGAAGTGTTCAGAAGTGGTCAGGTTGGTTTGAAATTTACCACCATATTTACCACCATGAAAGTAACAATTGAAGAACATCGGGGTTTACTGCGGCTG
>NZ_JBGSQZ010000072.1:0-8204 GCF_041737865.1 Chamaesiphon sp. | reverse complement strand
CTGCTAGCATCAACGGTAGATTTAAGATTCGATTTCTCAATCCTAGTTGGCGATAGTAATTCGATTGGGCGAAGATTGCTGGTGTCAGTAATTGCTCCAGTTGTGCTACGCTCTTGTCTTCTACTGCTGGTTGGTGTTGCTTCTTGGCATGATCCCGATTTGTCTTACTGCGGCTCATTCGCCTCTCCCCTTGACTCAAACTGTTGCCTACTTTAAGTTTTACACCTTTTCTTTATCCCCTTGACAAATCTCTAATTTTCTTAACTTGTCACGAATGCCCGTAGTGGAATTTATGCAAGCTGCTGTGCTGGGATATAATAAGCATAAGCCATACTTGAAGGTCAGCAGATGCAAGCAATTTTGTTAAGCCGCGAAGAAGTCGCTCAACGTGCGAAGCAATTGTACGAAGATGGCATTCGTCAAAAAGTGGAGATAGAGGAGAACATCGGCAAGATGGCGATTATCGACATTGAGACTGGTGATTATGAAGTTGATAAAACGGGTTTACAAGCATCCCGAAATCTCAGCAAGAAACATCCTAACGCCCGACTCTTCGGTATTCGCATCGGATACAACGTTGCTATCTCATTTGGCGGTGTTATGGAGCGTGTCAATAAGTGATTTCCGGCATCGTAACGAGCGGACAGGCAACTGTTATTCTAACTTTTTTGCTGTCAAATGGTTCGAGAGTCCCCATTGAGTTTGTTATCGATACGGGGTTTACTGGGGAACTGTGCCTTCCGCTGGAAGCAGTTTCATTAATGGGCTTGACCTTCAGACATGACACTCTTGCAAATTTGGCAGACAGCAGCGAAATCTCGTTAGCCCTTCATGAAGCGATCGTCCTTTGGGATGGTGTGGAGCGGGACGTTTTGGTCGTTGCGACAGGGCGGCGACCGTTACTTGGTACTGCTTTGCTAGATGAGCAAGAATTGGTGATTCAGTTCACGGATAGTGGATTGGTGACGATCGATGAGTTGTATGATGTTGTCGGTGGGTGTCAGAGAATTTTCCGATCGCATCCCCTCTTTTCGGAGCGATCGATTGGAAAATCTGAGCATTATCCAATCCTGACGATCTAACCTCTAAAAAAAATCCGCACAACTCATCTTCTTGAGGAGTTGTGCCGATTGTGTGAATGAAATTAGATAAACGCGAAGTTAGCTGCGGTGAGAGTATTAGTCTCAACCCCAGTTAAGGTCGCGATCGTGTTACCGCCGATGGCGATATTGTTACCAGTCCGAGTCAAGTCGGTAAACTTAACGCCGCCAGTAATCCCTAAGACATCAGTGCCGATTTGATAATCAACAATTGTATTCGCACTTGCAGGAGCTTCACCGTTGTAAATCCAGAATTGGTCGGCACCAGCACCACCTGAGAGGAAGTTACCGCCACCGCTACCGACAAATAACTTATCGTTACCGTCGCCACCGAGGGCGCGACCATTGGTGCCGAGGAACAGGGTGTCGTTACCAGCACCAGCAGAGATTCGGTAGTCTTTGGCATCGCCAGCCTCAAAGATATCGTCGCCTGCACTGCCAAAGACGCGATCGTTATTGCCAACAAAAATAGTGTCAGCACCGCTGCCAGTATCGATCCGGTTATTGCCAGCAGCAGCACCTGCGATCGGAATGTCTACGGTATCGTTACCGGAACCCGTAAATACGATGTCATTAATCCCGTCGAATCCGGCTAGTCCCGCAACTAAATTATCAGCACCAGCGGTACCTGAGACTAAGTTAGCGGCTTGAGCTAGGGCTTGGGGTCGGGCGATCGGATTGCGCGGATTGTAGCTGGTAGAGTCGATCGTCAACGGTGTGCTGAAGGTATTAGCAATATTTTCAAATGGGACGAATTTGAAGTTGGAGCTGATATTTTCACCAGCGACGATTTTGGCGGGGTCGTTGCTACCGTCTTGAGTCACAAACAAGCCGTTGGGGAAGTTGGCACCGAGCGGGACGTTGATGACTTCTGCACCGTCAGATTCTTGGACGCTATCGATCGAGCCGTTATTCCCAACGCCAAACCGTCCGATAAAGTTATTGCTACCTTCACGGGTGTAAGCGGCAAAGGTATTATCGCCTTGACTGGAAGCAATTAAGTAACCCGCGCCATTTTTGCCGTAGTAAATAGTTAAGCCTTCGACATCGTTGGTGAGATTTTTACCACCTTCAGCTTTGACTTTATCTACCAGTATGCCTGTCGATCGACCATTGGGTTCGGCATCAAATTTCCAGATCCCGACATCTTCTTGACCAATATACAATTGTCCGGTTTCTTGGTCGGCGACAATACCTTCAGTTTGGGCGGAGGCTCCGGCGATGGTAGAAGATGGAACCGTGAAGTTGCGAACTAGTTCGTACCCGATTTTGCCGTTACCTTTATCGACTAATTTAAGTTGAGCGACATCGCCAGTTTGACGGCGAGTGGCGAAAGCGTAGTAGTCGTTGGTGACGGGGCTGCGATAGAGTGCCAAGCCATAAGCACTAGTCGCCGAGGCTGAGAATGGGGCGGTAAATGGTGCGCCTTGGAAAATCGTCGCCGCGCTGGTGTCGGTAATGCTCTCGAGATAATTACCACCTGTGCCAGCAGGATTAATCTTGAAGATTGCTAGTTTATCGTTATTGCGATCGCTAGCGACGGCGATATCGACTTTTTGACCGCCAAGTGTAAATCCATATTGCAAGTCCACATTGTTGTAACGAATGTCAGGACTGCTGGGATTAATCGTTTGAATCAGATTGCCAGATAAATCGTAAACCCGTAAACCACCATTTTTAACGCTCGTAACTACCAAACTTTTCGCTGAATCTGTCGCATTGACATACACCGCCGGATCGTCAGCATCGGCGCGTTGACTGAATGGTAACGCACCATCGTCTAAGAGCGCGGGACGAGTTTCGACAGTCGGTGTCGCGGTGGGTACCAAGTCAGCACCCAGGGTAATAATCTGAGTAAACTGGGTCGCACTGAAGTTATTATCGCTAACTAGGACGATCGATTGGCGACCGTCGGCGAGTTTGGGGCCAAAGGCTAGACCTTCGATATTATCTAAACCTGTGGATAGTTTTAGATCGTCTAAGTTCAGCACTAACCGTTTTTGGACGGGTTGGAGGGCGGCTAACTGGGCTGGGGTCAGACTTGCCAGACTATCGATCGCGCTAATGTCCGTTGCACCTTGTAAGGATATTTCATAAATCTTAATCGTATTGCCAGTCCCAGGCACGCCTGTAGAGAACGAGCGTTCTAGAGTCAGTGCCGTACCGCGATCGTCGATCGCCAGTAAATCGACCAAACCGTTGGTAGCAAAAGTAGTATTAGGTATCGGTGTCAGGGCAACTCGATCGGTTTGGTAAATGTATTCTTTTTCGGCTTGACCTGTAACCAAGTTGTACTGGACGATCCGTGAATTAGTGCCTGTAGTCGCCGTCGCAACTGTACCGTCCTGAAATAAGGAATTTTCGGTAGCTGTATACAGCGTTTTTTTGTCAGGCGTAATCGTCAGACTCTCTAAAGCGAGATTGTTTCGCACTCCGGCTGTCTGGGTATCTGGTGCATCGACGATGCCATTACCATTGGTATCGGTAACTTTGGGCAAGAATTTAGTCGGTATGGCTAACGATCGAATTTCTCGTCCGGTAGTCAGCGAAAACTCCTTGACGAACGGATCGAAAATGCGCCCTGCGGCTGGATTTACCTCACCTTCGGAGGAGATAAATACGGTACCATTTTGCGTCAGGGCGATGCCTTCAGGGTCGAGACTATTGGCAGCGAAGGGATTACCATTGAGATCCTTGAGTTGGACGACATTGGTAAAAGTTACCTCGCTAGTAACTGGATTGAGAGTGAATGTATAGAACCGCGCATTGGAAGTTCGATCGTCAGAAATCGCGTAATACTGGTTCTTTGCCGGATCGTAAGTCACCCCAGACAAACCGCCCATCGGCACATCTACACCGTTAATTTTCCCCGCTGCACCTGTCAGGACAAATCCAGTCGGTAAAATCTTTTGACCGACAAAACTCGCGCTCGCGAGCGATTTCCCGCTCGGCGTTACGCCCACCTGAACATCGGCAAATACCAAGCGGTGATCCGAAGTCGCAAAGCCACCAGGTAAAGCCGCATTAAATACGCCCACAGGTGCAAATGTCGGATCGGTATTTAACGGCCAAAATACACCACTATTATTAATTGTCAGATCTGAAGATGGCAGCACATAATCAGTCCGCAAATTACCAGGGTTCGTCCCATTATCGGCAAAATCAGCCGTATCAAACGCTGGATTTCCAGTTTGAGTAATATTATTTAAACCCTGAAGCGTAGACTGTTGTACTCCGCCCGCACTAGTCGGAATCGAATTAGTATTGATATTGGGGTTGCGTAACAACTGACTAATCGCATTATTATAGCTATCGCCATCGCGCGGATCGGCATTTTGGTCGCCCATAATTACGAAACTCGAACCGCCAACAATGCCCCCTTTACCACCTTTATCATCATAAATATAGCCACCTTGCCCTGGCGAAACATAATCCGCCCAAAAGCGAATTTCATCGGAATTCCGCTTGCCATTTCGGTCTTCAGTGCCATCAAAAACAGGCGGCGTGGGGTGGCTGACGAGGGCGTGGACGATTTCGCCATTGACCTTAATTGGCACATCCCAGTGACTCTTAGAAGACAACCGCAATTTATCGATTTCTGCCACCGAGTAGAAACCCTTGAGGTTTTCATTAACTAGCGTAGCGGGATTATCGATCGTCGGATCGTTGGTGAGCAAGCCACCCAGCATGTCCTTCCAGAGAAAATTCTGAAAAGTTCTTACATTTGCCGTATCGATTTCATACTTAGACAGCACCACCATCCCAAATTGACCTGGGAAGTTACCAAACCCAAATGAGTCGTCGCCGTAGCCATTATCACCAATCCCATCGGTGAGCGTACTAACGATACTGCCATTATTGTTGAGGTCGAAACCTGACGGAATGCCAGTATTGCTAGGGGCGATATAAAAATATTTGTAATCTACCGGATTAGCACCATTCTGTCCGACTTTCAGAAAATTATTAATAAATAGTTCAACAGCTTTATTGGGATTTGCTGCATTAAAATCAAATTCATTAATCAGCAATACATCGGGATTATTGCGTTGAATGATTTCGGCAGCATTTTTAGCTTGCTGAACCCGCAGAGCTTGGTTGCGATTGGGATTATCGGCCGCGCCGATCGCTCTGGTATCGGGAATTACCGGATTGGACAGATCGTTAATCAGTTGACCGTCAGCATTACGGTTTAAAGAAGCATTAAATTGAGCGAAGCGAATATTCGTGCCACTAACTGTATTCATCGTCTATTGTTAGAATGAGGAACTTGAATAAAAGCAGATTCTGTATATCGATCGGTTAAGTATCTAGTAAACTGTTAATTGCCAATGGATGCTGTGCCAAAACGATCGCGTCTAGTCTAAATCACTTCTCTAAGTCCAACTCTTTAATTCAAGCTTAAACTTACATTAATATTCTGATAATGAGAGGATGTCTGAAAATACTAGATCGACATCCGACTGGTAAAGCTAGAGCGTACTTCATGAATGCGGGCTGTACATGCTAATGCAGCAGATCCACAGCTTAGAGCTTCGATCGAACGAACGATCTCGATCTAGCTAATATAAATGAATTACCATCGTGAGGCATTCGATCGTGACTATCTCCCTAGACAGATCCACTCAAACTGCCACCATCAGTAAAAGAGCCGATGCTGCTTGGCAAGACTATCTCGATGCCAGAGATCGCAATTATTTGGAGTGGCACAAAATCTCATTTAACAACGGATGGTTGCGAATCGATATGGGCAATATAGGTATCAACCACGAAAGAATCCTAATAATTGCGGATGCGAATCGTGCTGTAGGCGAAGACGTGTCGTTAGACGGTCTCCTCAGCGTGCGTTCGCACCAAGCAGACATAAAGAAGAGTAGAACCATTCATCCGAGTTTCAGCTAGAGCGTTCGTAACTTTAGCGAAGCCATGATTTTCTACTCTTTTCTTTCCCTGTCTACTTTTGAGCCACTTGTGTCAGGCAGTCAGGCGGTTGACTTCGATCGGGTTGTCCTGAGTCAGTGGGAAATTAGCGTCTAATTAATTGTTAAAATAGAGTAGTTGTAGCGATCGAGATCTAAAGCCTGTGACAACTAGCCCCGAACCAACTCAGTTACCTGCTACACTCGCCCCTAATTACACTATTCCGATCGTCCTCATTGCCGTCGCTGTACCGATAGCCGCACTTCAAATCTGGGTAGGGTTAATAATTGGGATCTTCGGGCTATTTCTATCGATCCAAACCGCAATTATCAAACTAGAATTCACCCCGACGACTCTAAATGTCTATCGTGGTAGTAAAGTAATTCGCACATTTCCCTATAGTGAGTGGGAAACCTGGAAGATCTTTTGGCAGCCTTTCCCGATCTTGTTTTACTTTAAGGAAGTCAACAGTATTCACTTCTTACCGATTATCTTTGATGCTCGAATGTTGGAGACTTGTCTGGAATATCATTGTCCTGAACAAGGGCAGTCATAATTAGTTCAATGAGGCAACAAGCAAATAATTTTAGTCATCTAACGGCGATCGATCGGATTAAACTATCATCACCCATTCAATGTTTACTCGATCGAGACTTACTCAAAGGTCGGATCTTAGATTTTGGGTGTGGAATGGGTAATGATGTTAAGCTGTTGGAGCGAAGGGGTTTAGATATTACGGGTTACGATCCACATTATCTGCCCACATATCCAGATAGCAAATTTGATACGATCGTCTGTTGTTATGTGTTAAATGTGTTGATGCCAGAAGTTCAAGCTGATGTGCTGATGAATATCGCTCATTTGCTCAAACCTGGCGGTAAAGCATATTATGCTGTCAGGCGAGACTTAAAGAAGGAAGGATTTCGAGAGCACTATATCCATAAGAAACCGACTTATCAATGTACTGTTAAGTTACCATTTAAATCGATTCAGCTCAATGAGTATTGCGAAATATATGAGTACGTCCATTACAATCACCAATGGAACTCACCCAATAATTGTATATTCTGCAATCCCCACCGCAAGATAAATCTATTGACAGAATCAGCCACAGCCTACGCGATGTTTGATGGCTATCCCCTCAGCAAAGGGCACGTTCTGATCGTACCAAAACGGCATATCAGTAATTATTTTGAACTACCATCAAAAGAACAATCAGCCTGTTGGTTGATGGCAAACAAAGTTCAAGAAATTTTAACTAAAGAATTTCAACCTGACGGATTTAATGTCGGGATGAATATCAATAAAGCTGCGGGACAAGCAATGAACCACGCCACGATTCATATTATCCCCCGCTATCATGGCGATACTACTAAAAAAAGTGGGATACGATTGGTAATTCCAAAGTCGATTTAAAAGCAATCTATCTTGAGATATAAAAGTCAAGATTTTGGTAATATAGAATAAACACGAATCGCTTAATTATTGTATTCGATAATGTTTCTAAGTTTTTAGCAGAAAGATACTCGGCCGACTTCGCTACTTGGTTGTTAGGTCGAAATATTACCATGATAACCTTGAATCCAACCGAGTTAAATGTCGAGCTAATTCGGGCTGATTCTGTTGTTTTGCTATCATCAGCAGAGCTGATATTACATACAGAATTTCAAACTGAGCCGGATAAAGAAATGCCATTACGGATGGCTGACTACTATATCCGCTTGCGGCGAAGGTTTCCAGCGAGATCGATTGAGCAAGTAGTAATTTATCTCCATGCCACTGGTTCAGAATTGGTGAGACAATCTGCATATATCACCCCGAAGAATCATCAATTTCGAGTAATTAGATTGTGGGAGGAGCCTGTGGAGAACTTTATGAACATTCCAGGATTGTTACCCTATGCGGTTTTAGCACGAACGAGCGATCGAGAACGGGTGTTAGAAAGGGTAGTTGTCGAATTAGAGCGAGTATCCTCTAGACAAGAGCGCAACAATCTTATCGCCGCAGCGGGAATTTTTGCTGGTTTAGAATTGAGTCAGGATATAATTAGGGCTTGCTGAAGATCTCAGCAAGCCAATCACTGCAAGGGTTTTGAGCCTTTTTTCAGAAATTAAGTGCAAGGTTTTGACGTTGAAAGGCTCAGAACCGTTGCACTCGATCGCTTGAATCTGGCGATCGAGTGAGAAT
>NZ_JBGSQZ010000071.1:0-27858 GCF_041737865.1 Chamaesiphon sp. | reverse complement strand
CTGAAGGCTCTACTGCTATCAATATCCGTCGAAATGTCGAGTGTGATGGTGTCGATTTTGCTGCTGGTAATTCTAGTAGTTCTTCTAACTGCGCTTGATGTAATTTGGCAAAATCAGCCAGTGGTCTATATCCAATGTATCTGCATAAGCTACCCATTAAACTCATAAACAACACAACCCATAATGAATATTTTTTACCTTTGATGTCACGATGGTCTGGTATTTGCTTTAATTGTTCTATGAGGAGCATTTAGACTACTTTCCTTTGCTATGTAATTTAGTCTATCCTCATTTTCCTCCTGTGATTATTCTTCCCTTGTATGAAACCACCCTGCCTCCCCTTTATAAGGGGAGGGTTGGGGTGGGGTAAACCAATCCCGATTGTACCGCTCGATCGCGAATGTCCGCCATCACACCCCAGCATAGATCGATCGCTCCTAAAATTCGACAGTTAATGGTGCGCGGGGGAAAGGAATCACATCGCGGATATTGTTCATCCCAGTCATAAATTGCACCAATCGTTCAAACCCCAAACCGAAGCCAGCATGAGGAACAGTGCCATAGCGACGCAAATCTAGATACCACCAATAATCAGCGGGATTTAGTCCCTGAGCAATTAGCCGCCGTTCGAGGACGTCAAGGCGTTCTTCCCGCTGGGAGCCACCAATGATTTCACCGATTTTGGGAGCCAAAATATCCATTGCCGCAACGGTTTTACCATCGTCATTGAGCCGCATATAGAAGGCTTTGATTTCGACTGGGTAGTCGGTGAGGATAACTGGTTTTTTAAAAACTTCTTCGGCTAAATACCGTTCGTGTTCGGATTGGAGATCTAGTCCCCAACTAACGGGATATTCAAACTGCTGTCCCGATTTTTCGAGTAGGGCGATCGCATTAGTATATGTCAGACGTTCAAATTGATTATTAATGATATTCTCAGCAGTTGCCAAGACAGATTTGTCAATTCGATCGTTGAAAAATTCCATATCTGCTTGACAATTTTCCATCACATATTTAAATATATATTGGAGAAATGTTTCGGCAAGATCCATATCTTCTAACAGGTCACAAAATGCCATCTCTGGTTCGATCATCCAGAACTCGGCGAGGTGACGAGAGGTATTAGAATTTTCGGCGCGAAAAGTCGGCCCAAAGGTGTAAACATTGCTAAATGCCATCGCCATCACTTCGGCTTCCAATTGCCCGCTAACGGTCAAATATGCCGCCTTGCCAAAGAAATCTTGGCTGTAGTCGATCTCCTGTTCGGGAGTCATGGGGACATTTTTGAGATTGAGGGTGGTGACATTGAACATCTCACCCGCACCCTCGCAGTCACTAGCACTAATAATCGGCGTATGTACCCACAGAAAACCGCGCTCTTGGAAGAACTGATGAATCGCTGTCGCACAGGCATTTCGCACTCTAAACACCGCGCTGAGGGTATTTGTTCGCGATCGCAAGTGCCCGATATCGCGCAAAAATTCAAAGGAGTGGCGTTTCTTTTGGAGGGGATAGGTTTCGGGATCTGCTTCGCCGTAAACTTTAGCTTGACTGGCTTTGACTTCTATCCGCTGTCCTTTGGCGGGAGACTCTACTAATGTGCCGACGATCTCGATCGAGGCACCCGTGTTAATTTGTTTGAGGATAGTTGCATAGTCGGGGACATCTTTATCGATTACTACCTGAATGTTTGCCATGCAGGAACCATCATTGATATCGACAAAGGCAAATTCTTTGGCTTCCCGCTTACTCCGAATCCATCCTCTGACAGTCACGTCATCTCCAGGATTACCTCCACGGAGGATTGTAGCAATATAGTTAGTAATCATCTTTAAAGGGCTAGTAAATCCTACCCTACTAGTCTGCCATATTCGACGTTTGAGGCGTGCTAACTAACAAATTCTCAGCACGCCTCAAATAGTTTAGTCTGATATCCTGGTGCGTTACGGCTGAAGCCTAACACACCCTACATGAAAATGAGCTGAGGATCGCCTATCTACAGACAACTGTATCAGTTACCCCCGCTCGATCGGTTCGATCTGAATTACTACACTCCGAACCATGCTTATAAATTTTGATGGTAATTGGCTCTCGGCTTGTGGTAGAACCATTTGCCGAGATTGTGATATTTTTACTAGTCGTAAAATTAATCGTCAGTGGTAGCTTGCCAATCGCCTGTTCTGTCGTACTACTTCGCGCACGATTGTGTTCGGTCATCGTATAACTACCCCACAGCGTACTCCCTGCCTTGCCACTATATTCAACTCGATACTGCACCCGATCGCTAAAAGGATTTCCAAAAGTCTGAACCCCAAACAAACCCATCCCAGTCACCAATGACCACAAAACATACACGCTTTTCACAGCTTTGTTAACCCAATGCTACACAGCCCTAATATACCCAGTAAGTTGGTGCTAAATCTGTCCAAAATACTTAAAAAATTCTGTGCTTTCTGCTTTCAAGCAATATTTGCTTGAAAGCGACTCTTAGCCCCCCTTTTGAAGGGAGGTTAGTTACTCCCTTCCCACTCAAGAAATAGACACCATGATTCACCATCCACCCCCTACGCTAAACGTCTAGCTTGGGTTCGTTCCATGGTCAACTGGTTATTTCTCCCAACTGGGCGGGTGTCCCGACCAGTGCCCAGTGGGAAACAAAGGCGGGACGAACTCCGCAATTTGACACTGGGAAGGGAGTAGGGGGATCTATTAACCACGTAGATTAAAAATAACCTGTTAAACAGCCTCTTAGATTTAGATCTTCAAATCAGCTACGCTACAAACAAGGACTGTTACCACTTTTTATAAGCTAGAAACTTACCAGACATCGTAATATTGACTCGATCTCCTTTGGGATCGACTTCCTTTTCGACATCCATCGTAAAATCGATCGCGCTCATAATTCCATCACCAAACTTTTCCTGAACGACACTCTTGAGTGGTAGTCCATACACCTGGATAATTTCATAGAAACGATAAACAAACGGATCTGTCGGGACGATCGGCCCTAAACCTTTAATCGGATATTCAGTCAAATAGCTGACATAACTACTATCTAGTCCCAAAGCTGCAACTAACAATTTCGCTTCATCTTCAGACGTAGTAGCTTGTCGATACAATACGGCGGCAATCCAGACCTCATCTCGATTTAAGATTTTTTCTAAGTCTGCAAAGCTCAAACCTTTTTCTTGCTTGGCTGCAAATAATTGGCGAACAATATCGGGGATTTCCATAACTATATTTGAATTTTAAATAACTATTTTAGTTTAAATATATGATAAGAGTGCCAGCTAAATAGTTACTACCGAACAGTATTTTGCGGGTACCTACACGATCGACTCAACTCTCCATCCCTCGCCGAATCAGACCAATAAACCAAGCCTCTGGTAACAACTTTCGCAAAACCAGTAGGAAACTGGCATTACCCCCAGCCGGATAACGCAACTTCCAGCTACCATCAGTTGCTGCTTGATAGATGACTCGTGCAGTTACTTCTGGGGGAGAACCCTCCGCACCAGCTCGATCCATTTTTGGTAAAGTCTGCTTGATGTAACCATCATAGGCAGTCAATCCAGCTTTTTTGGCAACTGTCATCGATCGACTGTAGAAATCAGTTTTAATTGCTCCAGGTTCAATGATTTTGACCTTGATATTAAACTCGCGTAGTTCGTATTGTAATGATTCCGAAAAGCCATCTACCGCCCATTTTGTGGCGTGGTAGGGACTGTACAGTGGAAATGTTAGTCGTCCACCGATCGATGACACATTGACTACAATCCCTTGCTGACGAAGGCGAAAATGCGGCAAAATGGCGCGGGTGACTTCCATTAGCCCAAATACATTAGTTTCAAACTGACCGCGAATATCTGCCAAGTCACAGGCTTCAAAGGCACCAATCAGACCATATCCAGCATTGTTGACGATGACATCGATCGTCCCGAATTTAGCGATCGCCAAGTCTAGTGCTGTCTGAATTGTCTCCACCTGTGTAACGTCCAATGGCAAACACAATACATTCGGCAGGTTGGCGAGTTCGGTAGATCGCTCCAGATCGCGCATCGTCGCGACTACGTTCCAGCCTTGTTGTTGAAATAGTTGGGCTGTAGCTCGTCCGATCCCTGTGGATGCTCCGGTAATTAATACAGTTTTGCTCATTGGGTTGGGGTTTTAGATCTATTGTAGATAAAGATTTCAGATGGTTTTTGGGTATTGATGACGCTCTACAGTTATTGTGATGGTGGAATGAGATCGCCTGATTTAAAACATAATTGGGTAAATTCTACCAAGAACTTCCATCAATAAGTCTTTAGGACAAGTCCCAATTAGTTCGGCTCCTCTAGATTTATAATCTAACGATCGCAATTGGTCTGCCATCAAGACACCAGTTACGGCTTCACCATCAGGAATATTGACGTAGAACGGATTTTTCCGCTTGGTATTGCTAATCGGACAAACCAAAATAAAACCCCTGTGCTGGTTAAATTCGGTGTGGCTGACTACTAGTGCGGGACGCTTACCCATCTGTTCGTGTCCAGATTGCGGGTCAAAATTCAGCCAGATCAAGTCTCCACGCGCGGGGATGTAATCTACCATTCCTCAGCACCACTAGGTTTACCCCAATCAAGCTCTGGCTCTGGCTCTAGTTCTTGGCTGAGGAGTTCCGCTAGCGTGTATTTAGGCATTTTCTGGACTGGCTCGACAATCAGTTGACCTTTTTCCAACCGACAATCAACTTCATCATTGACACCCAGAGCCAATTCATCTGCAATATATTTAGGAATTCGGATAGCCAAAGAATTTCCCCAACGACCAATTTGAGATTTCATGCTAATCGATCGAGCATAGGATACTCAAAGTATATCATCAGTCATGACTTGCAACCACATTAGCATCTAGCTGGGTATACTCGATCGGCTCTCCTGGGTTTATGGTGATAAGGTTGGCTGATTGGAATTGGCGTAGCTAATTTTAATAAGCCAACCTTATCACTACGCTTTACATGGCTATATCCCTTGCTGCCGAACCAGTTTGGGCAATTAAATTACTAAATTATCTCACCATTAGTGGTCAAACCTTCACCAATTCAATCACAAAATATTGAAATTAAGACTAGGGGAAAATTCCGCTATCGCTACATTTCCCCCATAAACCCAGGAGATCCCCATTAAAGAAGCAATAATCGATTAAAATATCTCATGAATAATAAACCCATCCCAGATCCTGAAAAAGTCAAGAAAACTGTCCGAGAACTAAAGGCACTTTGTCGTCAGTTCGATCTGCTTAATTTTCAACTTGATGAATTAACCGCCTACGTTGATGCCGAAATTCGCAAGAGTCCTTTAATCGCACATCGTTTGGGCAAAACTCCTCAACAGACGATCGATCGAGACTAGCAACCATATTAGCATTGAGTTGGGTACGCTAGAGTTGTTGTCATAGTGGGATGAGATCGTGACTGAGCGGGAATTGCTGGATTTAATCGCACGAGCGCGGTTTTGGAGGTGGGAAGAGCTAGATCTCGCAGGATTAGATCTGGATGTTTTGCCGCCAGAGATTGGGAGTTTGGTAAATTTAAAGCGATTGGTCTTAGGAAAATACGACGAGAGAATATCAAATGAACCGTTAGGAAATAAACTTACTGATTTGCCAGTAGAAATAGGAAGCATGAAGAATCTAAAATCACTGTCACTATATTGTAATCTATTAACGCAATTCCCAAGATCGATTGAGCGACTATCCAAACTTCAAGCACTAGATCTCACTGGTAATGAGATAACAATTATTCCTAACTCAATCGAGCAAATTACAAATCTTCAAGTACTCGAACTTGATGAAAACTGTATAGAGATATTTCCTGAATCCGTTTTAAAACTGACCAGTCTCAAACACCTATCTCTTAGCGATAATTATAGGATATCAGCTATTCCTGATTCAATTAGTCAACTCACTAATTTAGAAAAACTACTTCTCGGTGGTAATGAGATTGAGGTCATTCCTGAGTCGATTTGTCAACTCACTAATCTCCAAGAACTCGATCTCCTTGGTAATCAGATTAAGGTTATTCCTGAGTCGATTTGTCAACTCACTAATCTGAAAAAGCTCTGTCTTTATAGTAATCAGATTGAGATAATTCCTGAATCAATTTGTCATCTTACTAATCTCCAACATCTCAATCTCGCTCATAATCAGGTTAAGGTTATCCCTGAATCCATTAGTAAACTTACGAACCTCCGACATCTGAGTCTTCATAATAATCAGATAGAAGTTATTCCTCAGTCTTTAAAACACTTGGATATATTAAACGATTGGAAGATGTCATGAATAGTTGACTCAATCGATAATTTATGGCTCCGTTCCAGCACCGCCCTGAACTAAAAGTTCGGGCTAATAGCAAAAGTTCTCTTTAGAGAACTTCTGGATCGCAATCAGTCCACTTCAATGGACTTTCGCTCCTAGCCCCGAATTCATTCGAGGGCGTTCTCAAACGAAGCAAGCCAATTATCCCCGCCTAAATTCAACCTAGCCCACCGATAAAGACCCGATCGTAATGGGTGCGATCGCACTCAACTTCAGACTAGGATGATCTTCTAATAACTGATTGACGTTCCATTCATTCTTGAATAACAACACCGGACGATTCCAGAGATCTTTGATGGTGATTGTATTAAATAATCGTCCTACTTTATCCAGGGCATCCCAACCATTGAGTACCCATCGTGCTACCGAATAACCGATCGGTTCGAGTGTCGTTTCCACACCATATTCATTCTTCATCCGAAACTGGACAACTTCAAATTGCAACTGTCCCACTGCTGCTAAAATTGGGTCGCGTTTCGATTCATCTGCTGAATACATAATCTGGACTGCGCCTTCTTCTTGTAGCTCTTTGACCCCTTTTTGGAACTGTTTAAACTTCGAGGGGTTGGGATTGCGAAGGAAGGAGAATAATTCGGGTGAAAAGCAGGGAATTCCTTCGTATTCGAGCTTTTTCATCCCTGTGTAGATGGTATCGCCGATCGCGAAGACACCAGGATTATTTAAACCAATTACATCGCCTGGATATGCTTCTTCGATCGATTCCCGATCTTGAGCGAATAGTTTCTGGGGGCGGGATAGTCGGACGGTTTTACCTGTGCGGGCGTGGCTGACGGTCATATCCTTTTCAAACTTACCAGTACAAACCCGAATAAACGCCACTCGATCGCGATGTTTGGGGTCCATATTGGCTTGAAGTTTAAATACGAAACCGGAGAATTCTGGATAACTCGGATCGATCGTACCGATATTAGAATTACGATTTCCTGGCTTGAGGGCGTATTCCAAAAAATAGTGTAAAAACAACTCGACCCCAAAATTGGTCATTGCACTTCCGAAGAATACCGGAGTCATATAACCAGCATGAATCGCTTCTAAATCTAACTCCGAAGCCACCCCATCGAGCAGTTCCAAATCGCTGTGCAGTTGCTCGAATAATTCTTTGTCCAATAACTCTTTCAGGCGCGGATCGTCTAGATCCATTACCGTATCGGTCGCTTCCTTCTTACCATGCGCCGTCCGTTCAAATAGATGAACTTTGCGCTGATATCGATCGAACACACCTTTAAACCGATCTCCGGTACCGATCGGCCAATTTACCGCATAGGTTTGTAAGCCCAATTCCTGCTCGATCTCATCTAATAAGTCTAACGGTTCGCGTCCAGGTCGATCGAGTTTATTTACAAACGTGAAAATCGGCAGCTCCCGCATTTTACACACTTCAAATAACTTGCGCGTTTGTGGCTCCAAGCCCTTTGCCGCATCGATCAGCATTACCGCATTATCAGCCGCAGCTAGCGTCCGATAAGTATCTTCACTAAAATCTTGGTGTCCGGGTGTATCCAACAGATTTACCTGAAAACCCTGATACTCAAACTGCAACACCGTCGAGGTAATCGAAATTCCCCGTTGTTTTTCCATCTCCATCCAGTCGGAAGTCGCCTTGCGCTGATCGCGTCTGGCTTTCACCGCACCCGCTTCATGAATTGCACCCCCGTACAGCAAGAGTTTCTCTGTCAGGGTAGTTTTCCCCGCGTCAGGGTGCGAAATGATCGCGAAATTACGCCGATGTTCGACGGCAATTTCGAGTTCGGTTTGGAGTTGGGTTTGGAGTTCGGTGGACATGAGGCGAGATTCCGTTAGCGGGCTTCAATCTTTGATTATATCTGGTTTTAATCATTGGCTCACTTCGATCGGCTAATCCCTTAATTGAATGTCCTCATTAGTTGCACTGGTAGGGACATTCTTATTCCAATCATACTGACCAAATCTCAATTAGGCTTACCCGAAGGCAGATCGCCAAATAATAAAGAGACTGCTAGATCGATCGCAAAAATGGCAATCCCCGCGACGACAACAGCCGCTGTTGCTGACTCGCCAACTTGCTTGACACCGCCATAAGTTGTCATCCCCCAGCCACACCCAATCGCCCCAATCGCCGCCCCAAACAGGACACCTTTACAGCCTAGATTGACGATATCGGTAGGCTTTAAAAAACTTCTGACTGACTCAATGAATACCAGAGGTGGCAATTGATAGAATTGAGCTGTTGTGAAGATACCGCTGAGAATACCGCAGACTAAACCTAAAATAATTAAAATCGGCACCGTCACGCAACAGGCGAGTACCCGTGGCAAAATCAGATAATCGATCGGATCGGTTCTGAGTGTGTATAGTGCATCAATTTGTTCGGTGACTTTCATCGAGCCTATTTCTGCGGCAAATGCCGAGCCAACTTGTCCAGCGATGACACTAGCCGTTAGAATTGGGGCGAGTTCTCGACAAAAGGCGATCGCAAATACTCCGCCAACAGAATTAATCGCTCCCAGTGACTCCAACTGTCTGGCGGCTTGGATCGTAAAAATCATCCCCGCCAAGATATTCACCAATAGCACTGGAATCATTGATGCGGGGCCAGTTTTGAACAAATGTTCGGAGATTTTGTGCCAGCAAGTTTTACCCTGTAGCAAATGTAGCCAAAGTTGCCCGACTAGCAGAAATGTAAAGCCAAATCGTTCGTATCCGTAAGGATGACTTGCACCGGATTTTGGAGCCATGTACAGGTGGTGTGGGATCGCAGCTATCGATCGGTTCCTATGATTGTATGAAAGTTAATTAGATGTACATGTTCCCGCTGTTTTAATTGCGGATTTCCACCCAGTCAAAACGTCCTCTCACTCTGGCAGCTATGCTAGAGTTAATGTATACAGTTCTTAGTTTAAGTTATCTTCGAGGATTTAAAATGGTTGATACTGGCGATCGCAGTAGTAGTGGCAAACGCAAGTTATTTTCTTTGTTATGTCACGGCTCGATTTTTTTAGGTTCACTGCTATTTACCTCCGCAATTCCCTTAGCAATTCTGCTGCTATTTGATGACCCAGTTATCAAGGCAACTGCCAAAGAAACACTCAACTATCACTTTAATATTTGGCTGTATGGAGCTATCTCTGCCGGACTCGGAACTTTTTTTACTCTGCTAATTTTTACGATTCCCCTAGCTTGGGTAATTGGGATCGCCTTTTTCTTGTTTCACTTAGTACCACCAATTTTTGGGATTTTAGCAGTTTTAAATAATCCTAACGAGCCTTATCGCTATCCATTTATCTGGCGGTTACTATAATCGGCTGTCGATTCAGGGGGATGGATATCTAAACTCTATACCCTTTGAATTCGATCGTCAATTTAGGTAAATAATCGATCGAATATGCTCAGTGGGATCTGGATAGATATTGCCTTCGAGGTAACAAGCTTGACTGATTTTTAGCTAGCCTCCATACTCCATTCCGCTCACCGCTTCTGCTAGACAGTAAGCGGGAGTCTCCTGGATGTTTGATGGGCTACTAATATCGACATCAGATGAGTGCGTAAATTGTTAGCCCTCCTTAAATCGATCTTATTCAGCAGCTTCTTCTTCGTCAGCTTGAGGATAGACAAAGCTGGTAGAGCGTCCGGTAAGTACGGATTTACCTAATGAGAGTGCTTTTTTGGCTTGGATAGCGGCTTTATTTACCCAAGTTGCACGGCGTTTGTCACGTTTGGATTTGGACGTTTTCTTCTTTGGAACTGCCATAGGAGTATATATTGAGGCACAGCCTTTCTAGTATAACAGGGTTGAACTCCTTTCAGGCTGAAAGTTGCAGACAATCGCCAGATACTTGTTAACTACTCCTTTCCCAGTGTCAAATTGCGGAGTTCGTCCGGTCGGGTTTCCCGACCATGGAACGAACCCAAGCTAGACATCTGGTGAATGGTGAATGGTGAATGGTCTATTTCTTGAGTGGGAAGGGAGTAGGATCGACTTAGATCTCCTCATATCTTGTATCAGTCTGAAAATGTGAGTAATTAACGTAGATCTTGGGGCACCCACAGATTGGTGCATTAATAGTATTTGCGTATTATCCAAGCAATTGCTCGGCTACCATCGTTGCACATTTTAGCTAAGTCAAAATGCTCAAAGTTGACCAACCCACTGCCCGATCGCAAATTTGGATGGCTAGAATTGGGGAACAAAGATGCAATGATTAATTACTATATCAAAATAGTAGCTACTATAGATCGATAATTAAGATTGTCTTCAAAAATACCATATAGCTAGAGATTGGTTGGTGTAAACCTATGACAGAAACGAATAATAGACTCGATGGCGTTTCTCCACGGGAGAGGTTGCATCAATACAAGACATCGGATTCAGCCGATTCAATTGCAGAGCGACTACTCAATTTTACGGCTGAAGAATTAGCGATCGTTGGATATTTTGCTAGGGGGCAAAAGCATTCTATCTCCAGCCAAAATTTAAAATTAGAATATACGGAAACCTCAATCCGCTTGAGCGATCGAGATGGTAAATTAATCGGTATCAGTAAGCAAGTAAATAAGTGGCAGCGGAAAGTTTTAGTTAGTAATAATTCTAGCTATAGAGAGATTATTATTGAAGATTTAATAGATTTGGGCTTAATTAACAGACAAAAATCATCTCATCCTGAATTCACCGAACACCATGAGTATCAACTACCCGATGGTTATAAATTAAACTATACTGAGGCGATCGAACTGTGGAAAATTTGGTGGAACAACAGACGTTATCAACTAAATAATCCCCGTCCAGCAATTGATGTCTTAACTTTTAGTAGAGGTAATTGGTATCCGATCGACGATTTACAGCCGAAACAAGGAGCTTTTGTCCTGACTACTGCTAGAGGAGAAATCCAGATCGATCCAGAAGAATATGTCGTCTGGCTCGATCCCAAATCGCCAAAATTCACCGGAGCTGATGCCAATAGCTCGTCCTCCCCTTCTGCCTTGCAAGCTTCGGCAGATCTATTAGGATCGCTCGAACCACGCTCGAATCGCCAGATTTCTACTGAAGTTCCTTCGCCTTCGGCACGATTGTCTGGTGGACGATCGATCGTTCCGCCAGCAACACTGATGGGCGAAAGTGTGCAGAATATCGATATTCATCGTCCCAGGATCGCTCAGTTACCAGAACTAGAAGAACTGGATCTGGAGGCATATTTGAATACTTTCAATACTGAAGATACCGAGGATGTCGATCGGATCGAAGGGATTTATCATATTGGCGAACTATTGAGTGGGACTAATATCATCGATCCTCCACTTCCAAAACCGCCCAATTCGCCGCAGACAAAAGCATCCGTGCCCCTAGTAGAGCCTCCAGCTACCACGGCGGAGCTAGATGAATTGACACTCGCACAGCAGCAAGCATCGCTCAAGCTCAAAGCAATGAAAGTACTGATTACTTATCTCCAAGAAGGCGATCGAGTCATTCGCACTGAAGTGTTAAAAAATGCACTGGGGCAAGAAATTAACCGGAAGATTGTCAAAACTGAGCGGGGTTGCCCTAGTTGGGCAATCGAGCAAGTTAGGCATCTAACAGCGGTCGATCGTTAGTGTCACTGGCGATCCTGATGCCAATCCCTTCCCACTCAAGAAATAGATATCATGATTCACTGTCTTGAAAAGGTGCTCTACTTGTCTCGCCTTTGTCACCCGCCCAGTTGGGAAACAAGCGACGTTTGTGGGGGGGTTGGGTTGCCAACCCAACCAGCTTCCCCCGTAGAAGCTCTCGCGCCCCTGTTCCCGCACTTTTCGCCATCCACCATTCACCATTCACCATTCACCCCCTACACTAGATGTCTAATTTGACACTAGGAAGGAAGTAATCGATCGCTAGTGACACTAAAAGCTTTGATGTATCGTCAATCAGTCAAGAGAAAGTGTAAAGTTGAGATATCTGAGCATAGGTTTATTCAATGATCGGTCAGTTATTAGCGGGACACTATCGGGTACTCCAAGTTTTGGGAAGCGGGGGATTTGGGCAAACTTATATCACCGAGGACTTACATCTACCTGGTAATCCTAAATGTGTGCTCAAACATCTCAAACCAGCCAGTGCAGATCGATCTCTCCTAAATATCGCGCGCAAATTGTTTGAGAAGGAAGCGATCGTGTTGCAGCAATTGGGCAATCACGATCGAATTCCGCGTTTACTTGCCTATTTTGAAGAACAACAAGAATTTTATCTAGTTCAGGAATACGTTCCCGGACATCCCCTCTCGACAGAGCTAAAAAATGGTGCCAAGTGGAACGAAGCCCAAGTCGTCGAATTGCTCCAAGAGATTTTAGAAATTCTGATTTTTATCCACTCTCAGGGTGTGATCCATCGCGATATCAAGCCGGATAATATCATGCGGCGCAGTAGCGATCGGCGGCTGATTTTGATTGACTTTGGTGCGATCAAACAAGTCCGCAATCAGCAGATGCTACACGGTCAAAATACCATGACGGTAGCGATCGGCACACCTGGCTATATGCCGATCGAGCAAGCCTCTGGCAATCCGCGTGCGAGTAGCGATATGTATGCCTTGGGGGCGATCGGGATTCAAGCTCTCACAGGCGTCAATCCCTACGATTTGCCCGCAGACGATCGCACGGGCGAACTCAAATGGGAACATCTTACCATCGCCAACCCCCAGCTAATTGCCATTCTCCAGCAGATGACGCGCTATCACTTCAAAGATCGCTATCATACGGCTACAGAGGCTCTCCAAGCCGTGCAGGCTCTGACTACAGGCATTGCTCCTACCTATGTCCAAACGCGCATCACGCAGCCGCAAGCTAATAGTTTTGACTCTCAAGCAACCGTTGTTGCCCCTGGCGTCACTCGAACTACATTGTCGGGATCGCCGACGATCGATCCCACGCCACCAGCTCGGAGTTTTCTCCCCGTCATTGGTGGAGTTATCGCCATCTCGGCAGCAGTCGGCAGTTTTGCCGTGTTTAGCAATATCTTCCTAAATCAACGAAATTTTAATACAGATCTTCAGTCCGAGCGGTGTCGGATCGCCACCCCAACCGATCTGCCCTCAACCAGAGTGCGATCGCAACCCCAACGCGATGCCAAAATTCAAGCCAACATCCCGCGCGGCACCAAAGTAGTATTCCTCGCCGCACAAGATGCTTTTATCCAGATCGAGATGGCCGATCGATCGACTGGCTGGGTCTATAATAACCAAGTCACTGGCTGTGATGTCCCGTTAGCCCCCCAGCCCACCCCAAAACCAAGTCCCACTCAATCGATTGTCTCCCCCAAACCGATCGTCCCACGCCGCAGAGTCGATCGCTCACCTCCTTTAGCTTCACCTTCGCCCGAACCTACCCCCTCAGAAACTCCGACACCATCCGAGCCGCCGATCGAAATTGAAATACCATCCCCAGCGATATCTACTCCTTCGCCTTCACCATCGCCCTTGCCCTCTTCGAGCATCTATCCACCGCGCTCTCGTCCAGATCCATCTCCATCCCCTTCAGCGACCGATCGAGATCCCGATCGGTCAGTACCTGAAAAATCACCTCTGCCGATTGCCGTACCAACCCCAAAACAATCGATTCCAGTCGATCCGACCCCATTATGGTAAATAGAGATCGTCAGTTGAAAATTTTGGCGGTGAGGTTGGGTAAGCTAATTAAAGAACTTAACTCGAACATTCCCCTCCCACCTCATTTGTCACTGCCAGGGAAATAACTTCACGGATCGAACCACAGAATAATGTATATTTACTTACACGGTTTTGCATCTGGGACGGGATCTACCAAGGCGAGATACATCCGACAACAGTTTGCCAACATTGGCATTGAGTTACAAGTTCCCGACCTCAATCAGGATGACTTTACTCATTTGACAGTTTCGCGGCAGATCGCTCAAGTTGTCGATCTGTTTCCCACAGATAGTCCAGTTACATTAATTGGATCTAGTCTCGGAGGATGGGTGTCCACAATTATCGCTCAAGACTATCCCCAAGTTAAGAAACTAGTCTTACTGGCACCTGCTTTTGATTTTCTGAATCATTGGCTACCAAAAATTGGCGATCGACAATTAAATGTGTGGGAAAATACCTACTATCTACCAATTTATCATCATGCTCTCAAAAATTTATCACCCCTACATTACAATTTCATTGTTGACGCTCGTAGATATCCTCTTGCTCAGATCGATCGCGTCCTGCCAACTTTAATTATCCACGGTATTCATGATGATGTCATTCCGATTTCTGCTAGTCGAGACTTTGCCCAAGATCGTTACTGGGTCAATTTATTAGAGTGGGAGAGCGACCATCATCTTACCAATGTCAGCGATCGAATTTGGCAAGAGATCTGTGATTTTTGTCGATTCTAACTATAGATAACACTACTCTTCGGTGGCAAAGCCTATGCCCGAAAGCAATGCCTCAGACGCTACCCGCGAGATTGACGCGTCAATCTAAATTGTCGTAAAATAATAGTAGTCTTGAAATTAGTCATATTGCAGTGTCTAAAGCCGATCTTACTAAGCAAAGAATTATCGAAAAGGCTGCTCTTATTTTCAATCAAAATGGCTATGCTGGAGCCTCAATCGCCGATATTATGCGGTTGACAGGGTTGGGTAAAAGCAAGATCTACAGTTATTTTAAAAGTAAAGATGAAATTGCTGTAGCAGCGTTTGACTATTCACTTGGATTGATTTTAGCAGCGGCAATGGCACAGGTGTCAATCCAAAACACTGCAACCCTTCGACTACATGCTTTTGTTGATAGTTTCCGTGGCTTTACCTCCCAGCCCATCGGTACGGGCGGATGTCCGATTTTGAACACGGCGATCGAAAGTGACGATACCCATCCCATATTAAGGCTCCACGTCCAATCAGCCGTAAATAATCTCCGCGCTCTGATTAGTAGCATTGTCGAGCTAGGCATTCGTCAAGGTGAAATAACTGTAACTACCGACCACGAACAGGTGTCAACGATTCTATTGGTGACGATCGAAGGTGCAATTATGATGAGTAAATTGTACGGTAATGATGTCTATCTCGATCGGGCGATCGATCATTTGCATCAATATATCAACGGTTTATCGATGCCTAATAAAAAAACCGCCGCTTCATGAATTGCCCCTACTTTTTATGGAAAGCCAGCGATTTAAATCGTAGGCTATCCGAACCGTATTGGGAGTGGGTTAAGTACTAGGTGGTAAGATTACCCGCTTGGCTAAACCGAGCTTTTGCAATAATTGAATCGACCACCAAGTCATATCGATTTCCCACCACTGCCAGCCACCTTTAGCTACATTAGGATAAGCATGATGATTATTGTGCCAGCCTTCACCATAAGTTAGTAGAGCCGCCCACCAGAGATTGCGAGAATTATCATCTGACTCATGGGTGCGATAGCCAGTGATGTGACTTGCTGAATTGATCAGCCAAGTGCTGTGCCACAGAATCACCGCGCGAACAAAGACACCATAAATCACAAACGACCAACCGCCTACCGCATATAGTAACAATCCGACAGGGATTTGTAAGAATAGGAAATACTTATCGAGCCAACGGTAATAAGCATCTTTAGCTAAATCCGGTGCTGCTTTTTTATAATCATCAAAGTTGAAGAAGTTCGCTTTTGGGTAAAAAATCCATAACATGTGACTCCACCAGAAGCCCCGCTTTGCCGAGTAGGGATCTTTGTCCCAATCTTCGGTATACAAGTGATGTTGCCTGTGTCCAGCTACCCAGAAGATCGGGCCGCCTTGGAGTGCTAACGCGCCGAGAGTGGCAAATACATACTCTAGTGGTTTCGGCACCTGAAAGCTGCGATGTGTGAGCAAACGGTGAAATCCCAAGCAAATCCCGATCGATCCAAACAACCAATGCAGCACGATTGCCGCGCCTAGTGCCGACCAATTAAAGAACCACGGTGCCGCCAAGGCAATCAGATGAAACGATCCAAAAAAGATAACATTCGTCCAACTTAATGGTGCCGTTTCTCCTCGCCGTGAGCTATTTTCGATAGTAGCAGTCATAATTTAGGGTTTAGGTTTTAGGGTTTAGGTTTTAGGCTTTTATTTTGAGGTTTTAGGCTTTGGGCTTAGGTCTGAATTCCCTCCTGAGAGTATTTCCCCTAACACCTAACACCTAATACCTAATACCTGATTCTAGGTATAGTAGAAATAGGGTCTGCAAGTAACGCTTACATTTACATCCTAACAAGCTTTTTTTAAAAATGCAAGTGATACTTGCATTAGTTACTTCCTCCCTTAGTAAGTCGATCCAACTCATACTCCATGACATCTTCCCGCAACCTTACGCGCCAAAAACTGATCCAGGCAGCGATCGAATTATTTGCCAGTCAAGGAGTCAGTGAGACAACCACCAAACAGATTGCCGAACTAGCACAGGTGAATGAAGTCACCTTATTTCGCCAGTTTGGGAATAAACATGCGCTACTACTTGCCGTTATCGAAGATGCGAGTGTGTTTGCTCAATTGGGACAGAGTTTAGCGACAGAATTGCCACCAGCAAGTAGTCTAGCCGAAATGCTCAGAGTATATGCTAATACCTGCCTCCAGGCACTAGAACAAACTCCCGCCGCGATCCGATCGCTCGTAGGCGAGTCGGGGCAATACTCCACAGAAAATCGCCAAGGATTGGGACGGAGTTTCGATCGAGCCAATCGTCGCGTCGCGAAGTATTTAAAAACCAATATCGGCGAATCTCAGGCGGATTTGCAACTACCGATCGAGCAATTAACTAGCTTGCTGCATACATTATTATTTGGATATGCGACGATCGAATTAACTAGCGAGTTTCATGGATTGTGGCGCGATCGAGCGGATTTTCTCGATCGAGTTGTTGCTCTATTCGTTGCAGGTGCAATTGCTGGAAGTCCTCAACAATTAGCTGTAATTAATCCCCCCGCCCCAGTAATTCAGCTCGACTTACCAGCACAAGTCGTCGAGCAGATACTCCAACAAGCAAAAAAACAAAGTCTTCAGACTTACGCGCTTGTCTACGTATTATTTGGCGCGGGATTGAGTGCGAGTGAGCTGATTTTATTGACTCGATCGAATCATTCGAGCAGTAGCGATCGTCAGTTATTGCAAATAACTGGCTCGGCGCGTCAAGTACCCGTCAATCAATGGATTATGGGTAAACGCTACGGCTCATATCTCAAAAACCCCCTCACACAATGGCTCAGAAGCCGCAAAGATGCTCATCCTGCTCTATTTATCAATCCGAATGGAACTGCATTAACTGAGGCAGATTTGCACCAACTGTGGCAACAATCGAGCGGTGAAATTATTACACCAGCTGGAGCACCGACGATCGCCCAAGCTCAAGCTACTTGGTGTGTAGAAATGCTGATGAGAGGACTATCGATCGAAGCGATGCAGGTATTGACAGGATGGGAAACTACTCAACTCGAACCCTATGCACGCCGCGCCCAAGAGCTGACGGTTTTAGCACAAGCATTTAATGTCGATCGTCATCCCTAATGCTGATTTAAAATCTATTCTTGGCTCTATAAATCTCATGTCACAAAATAATGATAATGCCCACTCCTATTTAGGATTTGATTGTGCCGATCTGTCCTCATCTGATGCGTATGACTTGCTCAATCATCTGGTTGCACCGCGCCCGATTGCGCTAGTATCAACGCTTTCTGTTGATGGGATTCCAAATTTAGCTCCATTTAGCTATTTTATGGCAGGTGGACTAAATCCACCCTCGATCGCCTTTTCACCCACCACAAATCGCCACGGGCAGTTCAAAGATACGTTGCAAAATATTCAAGCTACTGGAGAATTTACGATTAATGTTGTGAGTCAAGGGATGCAGGATCGGGTGAATATTGCCTCACTCGACTTTGACTCCAGCGTGAGCGAATGGGAGCAAGCTGGTTTTATACCTGCGTCTACTACCAAAGTTCGTCCCGCGCGCGTAGCCGAAAGTCTGATGGCGATGGAATGTCGTCTGTTTCAACTTGTGTCCCACGGGGAAGGCGCGAATGCGGCTAACTATGTGATTGGTGAAGTGCTTTATTTTCACATCGCCAAACAGTTGATGGTAAATGGCAAAATCGATCCAACTCAAGTCCAATATATCAGTCGGATGGGTGGTAATTGGTACGATCGGGTGAGTGCTGATTCGATGTTTGAATTGGCGCGTCCTCAGCTAGATTCCTAGCAGTAAGTCGGATCGATCTCGATCTGCTAGAACCGATACAGGAGCGTAATTTGCCGCAGAGAATGCGTGAAGTAACGATCGATCGAGTTGCGGGTTAATAGCGATCGCAGTATGTTACGACAATTATCAACAGCCCAGCTCTCGCCAACTAGAAACCTAAAGCTCTGGCACCTTGATAAAAGATTAAACTCGCACTCCAAGCTAGCACTAACGACCAGAACACGCCCATCAGCGCAAATTTTGCGCTTTTTGACTCTGCTTTGATTACCGCTACCGTAGAGAGGCAGGGAACATACAGCAGCGTAAATAACATAAAGCTGTAAGCCTGCACCCAGTCAATATCTTGGGCGATCGCACCAGCCAATCCCGCATCCTGTTTGGTGGCATAAATCACCGCCAATCCACCGAGGACGATCTCTTTGGCAATAAACCCGAAAATCAGTGCAACAGATAGTTTGGGGTTAATCCCGATCGGGCCTAAAATTGGTTGGAGTGCATTACCGATCGCGCCTGAAATCGTGCCAGCACTGGCAGGTTCGACATTTGTGGGGAGATTATTGCACAGCCAGATTGCGACTACGCCAAAGATGATAAATTTCCAGGCAAATCTCAGAAAATGTCTAGTTTCTCCCCAAGCACGGAGCAGCATTTGGCGGATGGTAGGAAAGCGGTAGGGCGGTAATTCGAGGATCAGTGGCTCTTGATTGGGATACTTACCTTTGAAAATAAATGCTGTGAGAATCGCCGCCGCAAAGCTAAATAAATACAGACTAAACAGCACCATAGGCGCAACGCTGGCACTAAATAACGCCGTCGTCATAAAGATGAACACATTCAGCCGCGCCGAGCAGAGCGAAAACGGAATCACCAACATCGAGAGTAGGCGCAGAGCCGGAGAACGCATCACCCGCAACCCCATAATCGCGGGGACATTACAGCCAAAACCCATCAGCGACATCACAAACGATCGACCATCCAAGCCCAACCGTTCCATGAAAGCATCCATCAAATAAGCCGATCGAGATAAGTATCCACTATCTTCGACGATCGCCATACAGATAAAAAAGATCCAAATCACGGGAATAAATGCCGCAACCGTCGCCACCCCCCCATACAATCCATCGATCAGCAGATCGTGGGGAAACTTCGGTAAGAAACTTAGTAATGGCTCCACAGCAGCAGTCTTAAACCATTCCACCCCTAGATTTAACCAATCTTGCAGCGGCTTCCCGATGGTATACACCATCTGAAATAGCAGATACATCAAACCAAAGAAAATCGGCAACCCAAACACGGGATGGAGTAACACGCGATCGAGTTTAGTCGTCAGCGTATTCTTGACAGCCGATACCTGAAACCCATCCTGAAGCAGTACGCTCATTTCTGCGACAAACTCAGTATCACTGACTAAATTGCGCTCGATCTTACCCGCTAATAATGGTTCGGACTGAAGACTCAATCGTTCGGCAATTAAGCTGCGTACCTGAGTATAACCCTGTCCGTATTTAGCACTCATCTGCATCACTGGCATATTTAAGTGCCGCGCGATCGATTCTGGCTCGATCTGAACTCCAAATTTGGGAGCTTCATCAGCCATATTCAGCAGTAATAAAGCTGGCAAACCGAGATGTTTGATTTGTAGTGCCAAACTAATCTGGCGATCGAGTTGGGTAGAATTGAGAATAATTATGACTAAATGAACGGGATTGCTCTCTAGAAACCGCCGCACTACTTCTTCATCTTCCGAGAAGCCCCGCAGATCGTAAATCCCAGGCAAATCTACCACCTGGGTTTCTTGCTGCCCTAATTTAATCTTTGCCACTAGCAAATCGACGGTAATTCCTGGCCAATTTCCCGTACTGGCATTAGCCCCAGTCAAGCGATTGAAGAAGGTAGACTTACCAGTATTGGGCATCCCCAAAACCGCCACTTGTTTTAAGCCCTCAGTGCTAGTGACATCTAAAAGCGGACTACCATCTGCGTTGCACTTATTACAGTTAATTGAGTTTGTCATTTTTTAGATTTGGTCGATAAACATCGATCGTCATATTCAATTCTCTTTACCTGTAAGTAATGCAGCACAAATATCTATAACTGTCAGCCTCTAAAGCCTAAAGCCTAAAGCCTAAAGCCTAAAACCTAATGCGGCTGCACTTGAATAGCTCTAGCATCGCAACGGCGCATGATTACTTCCGTCGTACCGATTCGCACATGTAGCGGCCCACCCAACCACGCTTTACGGATCACTGATATCTGCTTGCCCACCCGAAATCCTAACGCTTGTAATCTATGCTCTAAGATAGTTTCGGTATTTATGCCTAGGATCGAAGCAGTGGTTCCTAGGGGTAGTGCGCTCAGTTCAGCCAACGACATTCGATCTTCCTTATGATAATTAATTGCGTCTGAATCTCAAAATTGTCCGATCGGTCGATCTTTTCGATCTGAGTCGAACTGAAGTTGTAAAAATCACTCAGGCTTAATCTTTGCCTAGATTTCGGTCGATCGCGGCTCCTGGAGATCGGATCGGCTACCACTGATAAATATAACGCTCAAAAATACATCTCTAACTTCCCCAACTATAAAACTTATGAGAAAGACTGTCAACAATTTAATTTGGAAATTCTCAAGCTGTTGCGCTAGAACTAGAGCGCAAGTCTTTCGATGTCATAATGGGCAGTGTGGAGCTGTCAGCTAAGGAGAAACGAAAATGAGTACTCAATCGCCAATTCCGGTAGTCGTCAATGGTGCGGCGGGGAAAATGGGTCTAGAAACGATCAAAGCCGTGGCTAATGCCGAAGATCTGGTGCTGGTGGGAGCGATCGATCGCAATCCCCAGCTCCTGGGCGAAGATATCGGCGAAATCGCTGGCTGTGGAGCCTTGGAGGTACCTCTGATGAACGATCTCCAGGCGATCCTGGCGATGGCATCCCAGGAGAAACAACCCGCCGTCATGGTCGATTTTACCCACCCTGATAGTATCTATGAAAACGTCCGATCGGCGATCGCTTATGGCGTGCGTCCGGTTGTCGGTACCACTGGATTGAGTACCACTCAGATTCAAGAATTGGCTGAATTTGCGGACAATGCGAGTACTGGCTGTCTAATTATCCCCAATTTCTCGATCGGGGTGATCTTGATGCAGCAAGCAGCAATTCAAGCTGCCAAATTTTTTGAACACGTCGAAATCATCGAACTCCACCACAATCAAAAAGCCGATGCCCCCAGCGGTACCGCCATTCAAACCGCTCAACTACTCGGCGAACTCGGCAAAACCTTCAACCCACCCAGTGTCACCGAATCCGAAAAGATCGCTGGTGCTAGAGGTGCCATCGCCGACGAAAATATCCGCATTCATAGCATCCGACTCCCTGGCTACATCGCCCATCAGGAGATTATCTTTGGTGCCCCAGGTGAAATCTACCTGCTCCGCCACGACACTACCAATCGTTCTTGCTATATGCCAGGAGTTCTCCTCGCCATTCGCAAGATTTTGGGGCTAAAATCTTTAGTATATGGATTAGAAAAAATTCTCTAATGTGACTATTAATCGATCTGACGACTTGTAGTATCTACCGATTAACAACTAAATCGAGTTAAATACCATGCAACTTTCACCCCAGACTGTTTATAATAATCTTGAGTTTATCGATCGAGTCGATGCGACTACTAGTGCGGTATATCGCCAATCAGCGCAGGAAGTATTAGCCGATCCCGAAATTAGTTTAGAGTGGCGCAAGACAATATCCGATCGACTCAATCAAGTTAATCATGAGCTGACGGTTCATGCTCATGTCGATGATGATAGCTATTAAATAGTTGATAGTTGACAGTTGACAGTTGACAGCGGAGTTAAGAATCATTGAGTCAATAGCCTGAACCAGAGCAGTCAAAACTACCCAACCTCCACCGTCAGGGGTGCAAGTTGGGTAGTTTGTCGGTTATCTCTACATCTGGCAACATTTCTCCCTCCCAGTTGCCTAAGTTAAAATTGAAGATATTCGATAACTAACAGCTTTCAATTGTCAAAGTCGTTACATTAAAAGAATAAATAAGATTTTATACAGGTGGTTATGCTGGAAAAACTGCTCGCTCTCATTAAACCCTTGGTCAAGTCCCTCGTAGCAGTCGGACTAGTCCTAACGCTCGTGATATCGCAGACTGGAGATGCTTTGGCAGCACGAAGTGGCGGACGAATTGGGGGTGGCTCATTCCGTGCGCCTAGTCGGGGATATAGTAGCCCTAGTGGTGGTTCTTACGGTAATCGTGGCGGTGGATACTATCCAGGTGGTGGCTTCTCGCCGTTCTTCTTTCTCCCATTCATCGGTGGTGGTGGCGGCGGCGGTTTATTCTCGCTGTTGATTATGGTTGCGGTGGGTGGATTTTTACTCAATACTTTCCGACGGGTAGCTGGTGGCGATAGCTTTGAAGGTGGTGATGTTTACAATCCTCAAGTGTCGATCGCTCAAATTCAAGTCGGTTTATTAGCTGATGCCCGGAGCGTTCAGTCTAAATTAGACCAACTGGCGGAAACTGTCAATGCTGATACAGCCACAGGTCGGATGCACTTGCTCCAAGAAACTAGCCTCGAATTGTTACGTCACCCTGAATACTGGACGTATGCCAAGACTAGCACTCAACAAACCAAACTCGATCGAGCTGAAGCTGTCTTCAATCAATTGTCCCTCAACGAGCGTGGTAAATTTACAACCGAAACCCTGAGTAAGGTAAATAACCAACTCCGTCAGGCTGACAGTAATGCTGCGCTCAACTCTACTGGCGAACTAGCCACAGTGGAGCAAGAACGCGCTGAGTACATCATTGTAACTCTATTGGTTGCTGCAACTCGATCGCTCGAATTGCCAAAAATCAATGGTGAAGCCGATCTGCGTCAAGCTCTCCAAACTCTCGGTAGTCTCGATGCAAGTGCCATTGTCGCCATCGAAGCTATCTGGACACCTCAAGCAAATGGTGACGCACTCACTACAGATGATATCCTCGCCTACTATCCCGATCTCAAATTAGTTTAGTAGTCTTTTAGACCTCAAAGCCTCCCCACATGGGGAGGCTTTTTTGTATTTGTGCTTGTGCTTGTAATATGAATTTTTTCAGAACAGGGATTGTGTCTTGGATCGCCGCTAATGATGCCAAGTCTGCCTACACGGACTAAGACATTTCGATTATGACTACTCACATCTTGTACTAGCGACGCGCGATCGGGGGCGAAAGTATGTCGATCGATAGATAAATTTATCAAATAATAGATCGTAAAGTTTAATCAGTAACATAGAGAAACTTATGCGAAAATACTCAAGATAAAGAGTTAGCAATAGAGATAGAATTTTGCCAGCTCATAAATTTAAAGAGTTCTATGTTTAAATTTATGAGCTTGTGGCATAATTCAAAAATCGTTAAATTTTTATTGAAAATTTATCGACTTTTAGCAGAACGCCAATTGCCCACATAGCAGGTAGAGTTAAAGCTGTGACTATAATCGAGCAACCTAAATTACCCGAAATTGCAGAAAATAGCATCAGAGTGGCAAGACCTTCGATCGGGCTATTCGATGCGATCGCTTTAATTGTTGGACTAGTTATCGGTGCGGGAATATTTGAAACACCAGCATTAGTTGCGGCAAATGCTAATAGTGAGACTGATGTTTTACAAGCTTGGGGCTTGGGTGGAGTAATCTCCATTATTGGTGCCTTATGCTACGCGGAACTCGCTACCACATATCCCAATATCGGTGGTAGCTATGACTACCTAAAACGAGCATTCGGTCGATCGATTGCGATTTTATTTGCCTGGGCGCGACTGAGTGTAATTCAGACAGGATCGATCGCTTTACTCGCCTTTGTATTTGGAGATTATGCTTCCCAAATATTGCGGTTGGGCACATTTTCAGCAGGGATTTATGCAGCACTAGCGATTGCCCTCCTCACTGCTCTCAATATCTTGGGCGTAAAGCACAGTAAACGGCTCCAAAACTGGCTGACGATTACCACCATCCTGGGACTGCTGGCAATTATTATCATTGGCCTAACCTTGCCCACAGGCAATAGTCCCGCTCCGGCTACTACTGCCACGAATTCCAGATCTTGGGGATCGGCAATGGTATTCGTACTGCTCTCCTACGGCGGTTGGAACGAAGCGGCGCAGATTTCCACTGAGATCGAGAACTACCAACGCAACATCATCCGATCGCTCCTGTGGGGACTGGGCATTATTACCGCTCTTTACTTACTAATTAATTTGGCGTATCTCAAGGGCTTGGGATTGATGGGGATGGCACAGTCTCCAGCCGTTGCGGCAAATCTCATGAGACAGGCATTTGGCGAACCAGGAGCCAAATTCATCAGCATTCTGGTGGTAGTTTGTACGCTCGATTCGATTAATGCCACCATTTTTACGGGTGCGCGCACTAACTTTGCGCTGGGGCAAGATGTGGCCGCCTTCCGATTTTTGGGTGTATGGCAAGACCGTCACAATACACCAACTACCGCCTACTTATGGCAAGGCGTAATTTCCTTAGCACTAGTGGGACTGGGCACTGTCACTCGCGACGGATTCAAAACGATGGTCGATTATACTGCGCCGATCTTCTGGTTTTTCTTTTTACTCAGTAGCCTCTCGCTGTTGGTGCTGCGAGTGCGAGATTCCGCTCGACCGCGCCCGTATCGGGTACCGCTGTACCCGATTTTACCATTGCTATTTTGTGCGGCCTGTGGCTACCTGCTTTACTCCAGTTTGGTCTACACCGGAACTGGGGCGATCGTCGGCGTAGTTGTTGTGGCACTGGGGATTCCCTTTACCCTACGGCATTGCCAGCAGACTCGATAATTTTACAGAACATCTCAATCACAGTTAATTAGGAGAAAAAAATCGTGAACATACCATTGAAATTAGGCAGATTGGGCAAAGCCCACGCTTCGCGAACGATTGCGGGATTAGGCATTGTCGGATTGGTTGTAGCTGGATCTATCCACTTGCCAACCAGCGACACCCCACAGGTCGATCGCGTAGCGTCCCTTTTTGGGAATCGAGCGATCGCGCAGCCACAACTAGATGTCCCCTATGTCCCAACACCGACAGCCGTGGTGAATGCCATGCTCAGTCTCGGTAACGTCAGGAAAAATGATGTACTCTACGATCTCGGCAGTGGCGATGGTCGGATCGTGATAACGGCGGCTCAAAAATTTGGTACCCGTGGGGTGGGAATCGATATCGATCCGCAACGGGTGAAGGAGGCAAATCAGAACGCCCAAAAAGCAGGTGTGACCGATCGCGTTCAGTTTCGCCAGCAAGATTTGTTTACTACAGATTTGAGCAACGCTACCGTCGTCACTCTCTATCTGCTACCGGAAATTAATTTGAAATTGCGACCTAGGCTGTTGAGCCAACTCAAACCAGGGACGCGGATCGTTTCTCATGCTTTTGACATGGGTGACTGGAAACCCCAAAAAGTTGTCCAGGTAGCAGGTGAGACTATTTACTACTGGACGGTACCACAGAAAGTTAGCAACAAGAAGTCTTAGCTACCATCATTAATCGCTGCCAACTTACCAGTAGGAAAAAGCAAATGTCTATTAAATCGCTACTGCCCCCAAAAATACTAGTCTCGCTCTTAGCAGGATTAGGATCTGGTCTGATTTTCGTAAGTATCTTCAATCTGGGGGATCGCTCCACCCGCAGCCCTCAAGTTGCCGAGCGGACGGTTTTGCTGCCTTTGGTAGCTCCGCTCCTTGGTAGTGAGTTAACTTCAGACCGAGGAGATCTCAGCACTAGTGCTGGGGTAGCACCAGCAGAACAGCAACCAGTCCGACTCAATTCTGCCCAAATTGCCCTCAAAGAAGCGCAAGTCGCAGTTTCTCTATCGCAAGCACAGTTAGCTCAAGCGTGGATTAACTTGAGCGAATTTCAAGCCAAGCACGACAGTGCCAAAATCTTGTCCGCGCAAGGTAAAGTCAGTCGCCAAGCAGCAGACACCGCCAAAGCTGCCTACAAGCTAGCCCAATTGCAACACAGTTCAGCATCGATCGGGCTACAAGACTCTCAGGCACAACTAATTGCGGCTAGAGCTGAAATTAGTCTGCTAGGGTGCAAAGTAATTTAGATCTCTGCTGTTATCTAGTCTTTATGTATTGTCTTAACGCGCTTTCTTGTCGTTGTCTTGACGCATCGACCTGGAGGAAACCAAAGAGTCGATGCGTCGCTTTTTTATTCGGCGGCGTTTTATGCGGGGGTTCCCCCCGCATAAAAAACGCAGCTGTACTGGTTTTTTGGATAAAAACAGTTTAACAGTTCTCCTCTCTTTTTTCCTCAAACCCATTACTCATCAGCTTTTACGATAATTCTTACGGACTTTTGTCCGTCAATCAGCCGCCGCTGTCTTGTCGTTTTTTTTATACTGACCAGAATACTCGATCGAGAAGGATTCTTGTGGTGTCAGCCAGTGAAGGTAAGTAACCAAGCAATGTCTGAAAGATTTTTGACATTTCCGGCCGAAATATTCGAGCGAGTATTCAAAGAAATGTTAGGAGAATTTAGAGAAAAATGGCACAGTAGAAAACAAAGACAGTTACCACCGAGCATTGAATTTAGCAAAGCAAAATTCGCTAGAATTTGGGCATGTGATGGCTCAACAATGGAAGCGATATTTAGAAAATTAGAGAGTTTAGCGGATGTGCCGATCGGGCAATTAGCCGGAAAGATGGGTGTGGTCATCGATTTAGTGACTAGACTACCAGTAGAGATCTGGTTTCGAGAAAATGCCAAAGCATCAGACACCAAATTTGAGTTAGACATCCTCAATTTAGCAACATCAGGAACTCTATTGCTATTAGATCGAGGATTCTATCATTTTAAATTTTGGCAGCAGTTAATCGGGCAGGAAGTACATTTTATCACGAGACTTAAAAAGGGTGCAGCCTTACAATTTGAACGAGTACTCACAAATAGCTACAGCATCCGTGACCGAGTAGTAAGAATGGGTACAGGCACAGACAAGATGCCTTATGTCACATTGAGGCTAGTGGAAATTAAATCGGGCAAAACCTGGCATTCATATCTGACAAGTGTCCTCGACCCACTAATTTTACCACCTTATGTAGTAGCTGATTTATAGAACCCATTTGAGATCTTTTTAGGGCGATCGAGTAAAATCGACAAGATAGGTAGGGCTTGCTGAAGATCTCAGCAAGCCAATCACTGCAAGGGTTTTGAGCCTTTTTTCAGAAATTAAGTGCAAGGTTTTGACTTTGAAAGGCTCAAAACCCTTGCACTCGATCGCTTGAATCTGGCGATCGAGTGAGAAT
>NZ_JBGSQZ010000067.1:0-34770 GCF_041737865.1 Chamaesiphon sp. | reverse complement strand
TAGGGCTTGCTGAATTAGTCCCTGATGCTGTTCTAAAGCCTGAACTCCTTGCTAAAAAATGGTTTTGTTGCAAATATTCTCACTCGATCGCCAGATTCAAGCGATCGAGTGCAAGGGTTTTGAGCCTTTCAAAGTCAAAACCTTGCACTTAATTTCTGAAAAAAGGCTCAAAACCCTTGCAGTGATTGGCTTGCTGAGATCTTCAGCAAGCCCTAAGTAAATTTTATTAAGAGTTATTGGACTTCCAATAACTCTTACTTTTGACAGAGTTAGTTTTAAAATTTATTGAATAACTTGAGAAGCATAAGTAATGTTAATTTTACTTGACACAGTGTTGTAATTGCTCGGCGAGTAACTACGCATCAGTTTGACAGATGACCGATTTAATTTACGAGGACTTTTAAATGGCTGGACAATTATGTTGGCTTCCGAAATTTGGCTCTAATGGCAAACTAGCTCTACATCTTCGATTAGAACCTTATCATCCCTGGAAACCGCACACAGCATTCCCTCATCTGTGCAGTGCCGACTATCCGATTCCCAACGGATCGAAGGGCTGGGCAACTTGCCAAAAACTGATCGCATCTGGATGGACGGCGATCCCTACCGCCCAAGCACGGACGATTGAAGCACCCGTTCGCAGCTTGATAAGTCTAGCCAGCGATACACGTTTCAATTAAATAGCCCAAGTTGCTATCTATACTCCAAGCGGTTTCTCACCGCTCCTCGGAATGCAAAGTCCGCCTTCTCTTCGATCCGCTGTGCCTACGGCAGGCTTACGCCAACGCGAACGCGGACTAAGATTTTAGCCCGCCTTCGCGCACTTTGCAACTGTAGCCACGACTTCAATCGCTGGCAATGTGTAGGTAGCAACTTGGGTTAAATAGCGATCGGCAGTAGTACATTTACTTGGATCGGGTAACTTTTAGGCATGGAAAACTCGCTCGGACGAATAGTTCGCCGCTAATAATTGGTTCGATCTTCACTACCAAAATGGGAGCAAATAGACAATGACAAATCAAATTGAAAGCACCGCCATAGATCGAAAAATTCGCTACGCAGTTGTAGGTTTGGGTTGGTTTGCCCAAGCAGCAGCTTTACCTGCCTTTGCTAGTGCTGAAAATTCCGAACTGGTAGCCCTAGTTTCCGACAATCCGACCAAACGTACTGAAGTCGCCAAAATCTATGGGATTGAAGATACATACACATACGCACAATACGATGAACTATTAGCCAGTGGGACGATCGACGCGGTGTATATTGCCTTACCCAATCAAATGCACTGTGACTACACTGTCAGAGCCGCTAAAGCGGGGATTCATGTACTGTGTGAAAAGCCAATGGCAGTTACAGTCGCCGAGTGCGAACAAATGATCGCAGCGGCAAAGGACAACCATATCAAGTTGATGATTGCTTATCGGCTGCATTTTGATGCACCGAACCTGGTAGCAGTAGAGATCGTCACATCGGGGCAAATTGGCGAACCCCGCTTTTTTAACTCGATCTTTGCCCAGCAAACCGAACAAAAAAATAGCCGGATGAAGGCGGAAAGTGGTGGGGGGACGATCGAAGATATCGGTATTTATTGTATCAATGCCGCCCGTTATATCTTCCAATCCGAGCCGATCTCCGTCTTTGCCACAAGTGTGAGCAATAATGAGGAACGGTTTCAGGAAGTAGCGGAGATGAGCAGTGCGATCCTGCATTTTCCAGGCGATCGATTGGCGACTTTTACCTGTAGCTTTGGGGCAGCTAAGATTTCGAGCTATCAAGTTATGGGCACACTAGGCAATCTGCATGTCGAGCCAGCTTATGCGACAGAGGCACATATCAAGCATGTACTGTCGATCGAAGGCGAACCGAAACAGGAGCATAGCTTCGATCCTCACGATCAGCTAGCAGCGGTATTTATCTACTTTTCAGACTGCATTTTGAACGATAAAGAGCCAGAACCATCGGGACAGGAAGGGTTAATCGACATCAAAATTATTCGCGCACTGGCTGAGTCGATCGAAACTGGCACCTTTGTCTCACTTGAAGGGATCGAACAGCGTCAGCACCGCCCCACCGTCACTCAAACGATCGAACGTCCTCCGCTCAAAGAGTATCCAGAATTGATCCATGCTGCCGATCCGGCTGGCAACTCTTAGCCGTTAAATCATCGCCCAAACTTAACCTCAAAGTAATTTAAATCTTTAGAGCTTCGGCAATTGGCTCGATCGAGTTAGCTGGGATGGCAGGGCATCTCAGCTAACTCGGCTCGATCGTTACTATATGAGCGAATGCTTGCTGAAATTAGCATCTACGCCTACCGTCATCGCGATCTATTTTTCGATTGGCAAGCCGTAGTAATTTATCCATCTAGAAGCATCGAACAATCTCGACGAGAGATCGTGCGGGAACTGTTAGCGAGTGGGCGGATTACTAGGGTTTATTTAGATGAGTTGGGAGTAGAGGAGTCATCGACAGGGTTGGGTTTGATGGTGTTGACGACGCTGGAAGGAGATGAGGCGAAAGCTGAAGCGAGAAGGCTAATCGGACAGGCACAGGGCAGCAGAGATATAATTAATTTAGTATCAACGATTATCTTGTATAAGTTCAATACTCTGAGTAGAGATGAGGTAGATCTGATGTTAGGAATTGAGTTACAACAGACACGAGTATATCAAGATGCTCGGACGGATGAAGGAAGATCGCTAGTGCTAAAACTTCTAACTCGCAAGTTAGGTGATATTAGCTCTGAAGTTCAGGCACGAGTAAATAGCTTAACACTCGATCGAGTGGAATCTCTCGGTGAGGATTTGTTAGATTTTATCCAGATGGAAGATTTGAATAGTTGGTTAGATAACGATTCTCTAAATGAGACGCTACGCGAACGAGTATAAAAATGAATTTAATCGATCTATGTTAAAATAGTGTTTGTCGAAATCGGCTCGATTTGCTTCACATACCAGGAAATAAAAATTTAGTAGGGTGGGCATTGCAGCACGGGCGGGGAACCCGCCCAACCCACCATCTAGGTTTCAGGCTTTTAAGTCGATCTATCCGATCGAGATTAGCCTTGTTTAGTAGGCGTTGATGGTACTGGTTTTACCACAGGTGTAGCCTCAACTTTAGGTACTGCTCCAGCAGCTTGAATATTTACTTGGTCGATCGTTTTGAGAGTACCATCCGGTTGAACTTGCCAGATATCATAAGTACCGACGACATCACCTTGAGCGTCGATATCGACATTCCCACTTGCGCCTTGATAGTTGATTTTTTTGCCAGCTTTGAGCAGCGTAATCGCTTGACACAGATCGGATACTTCTTCTCCCAGCCCGCCAGCAACTTCACGGATTTTGCTAGCAATGCCTGCGCCAGTGTTGGTTTTGGCGGACTGTGCTGCTAGCATGATGAGTGCCGTAGCATCCCACGTGTGTTGGAGGTAGGCTGTGAGGGGTTTTCCGGTAGTTGCCCACTTCTTATTAAAGTCCTCTAGAGCCTTGCCATGTGCCCCAGGAACGGTACCGATCGCACCGTCAATGATAAATTTGCCATCGGCTGACTTGCCGACCTGATCGGGAAATTTTGGCGAGTAGGCACCGTCGGGGAGCATAATTGTCACCCCTTTGCTCAAACCCTGTTCGTAGGCATCTTTGAGCAGGATGGAGCCAGTATCGGGATAGACGAGGGCGGCGACAGCCTGGGGTTTACCTTCAAAGGCGGCTTTGACTTCTGATGAAAAGGTGGTGCCTTTGGCATCATAGCGGGTGGGTTTGGCTTCATTGGTGACAGTACCGCCCAATTTTTTGAAGGCGGTGACAAATTGCTGCTCAAAGCCGACACCATAATCATTATTAATCGCGATCGTCGCAACTCTTTTAAACCCTCTCTTGATGGCTAACTGCGCCATTGCCTGGGCTTGATAAGTGTCTGGTGGTGCAGTCCGCGCCCAGTAACCTTGATATTCGCCTTTTTTGGATCTCTCTGTAAATACGGGACTGGTACTACCAGGCGAAATAATCATTACCTTGTTTTTAGCCGCGACAGATGCAGCAGCAGTAGAAATCCCACTCCCAAATGCGCCAACTACGCCAGCAACTTTGTCTACTTCGGTAAGTTTCGTCATCGCGGCGGTACCCGCACTAGGATCGCTTTGATCGTCTTCCGAGACGAGGCTGACGGGTGCGCCATTGATTCCACCGCAACCATTGACGGTTTCTACCGCCATTTTAACCGCAAGGGGTAAGGGCTGCGCGATCGAGGCCAAATCTCCAGTATTAGAGAGGAGAGAGCCAATTTTCAAGCCTTGACTATCTCCACCACTGGTAGCTGAAGTGCTAGTGGGCGTAGTTCCACCCGTTCCACTTGTCTTTGGATCTGTACAACTAGTAGCTAATAAACTGGTAATAGTCGTCAATAATGCCATGACTACCGCTAGTTTTGGCTGGATAGATTTGGGTATAGTCATAATTTTAATTACACTGCTCACACAAAATAGCGATCCTAACTCGATCGAGTTAGATCTAACCATCTGCCGTTGATGGTATCACTTTTGATGTAAGTTCGATAACATACTGTGTCAAATTGGATATCTAGGGTGGATGGTGGATGGTGAATGGCATCGCAGATTTGACGATCGCGCTTGCTAAAAATCTTTAGTCATCGACGGTGCCATCCAACTTCACTACCATTTTGCCGATATTTTTGCCGTCAAATAGACCGAGAAAGGCTTCTACGGCTCGATCGATCCCAGTGACTACTGTTTCTTGGTTTTTCAATTTACCCGACTGGAAATAGCCACCTACTTCCCGTTCAAAATCACCCAGCAGATGGAGGGAATCGCTGACGATTAGCCCTTTCATCGTCAGTCGTTTGGTGGTGATGTTAAACAAATTGCTCGGCCCAGGTGCTGGTTGTTCGGCATTGTAGCCGGAGATGCCGCCACAGGCAACGATCCGACCGTGGACGCGGAGGACTGAGAGTGCGGCTTCTAGGGTTTCGCCGCCGACATTATCAAAGTAGACATCAATGCCGTCTGGGGCGGCTCGGTTTAATTGTTCGAGTACGGGTGCATCTTTGTAATTAAAAACGCGATCGAATCCAGATGCTTGTAAAAACTCGATTTTTTCGGCCGAACCAGCCGAGCCAATCACCTCACAGCCGCGCAATTTTGCTAGTTGTCCAGCTACATTTCCCACCGCGCCAGCCGCGCCAGAAATAAAGATGACATCACCAGCGTGGACATCGACCAAATTCAATCCCACCCAAGCCGTCAAACCAGTTGGTCCGAGCGTACCCAGGTACACTGACAGAGGTTGAATTTCACGGTTGACTACGTGCACTGCTTGGGGTTCGGTAATAAAGTATTCGCGCCAGCCCAGGGTGGAAGTGACGATATCGCCAGATTTGAAGCCTTCAGCGCGGGACTCGATGACTTCACCGACTGCGCTACCTTCCATCGTTTTACCCAATTGAAATGGCGGTACGTATGATTTTGTCTCATTCATCCGACCGCGCATATATGGATCTACTGACATGTAGAGATTGCGAACGAGGACTTGTCCATCGGTAAGTGGCTCTAGCTCGTTCTCGATGAGGCTAAAGTTAGCTGCGGTGGGCAGTCCATTCGGGCGGGAGACTAATTGAATTTCACGGCTGATGATAGTTGTCATAATTTTTTTCTCTGATTAATAGGAAATCTCTTGACGATCGCGAAAAAACTTGCCACTCAGATCGGAGTCAGCGTTCATTGCCAACCAAATCGCCGTATCGGCTCCTTGCTCTGGAGATCTGGCTGCGGATGCACCGCCCATATCTGTTCTCACCCAACCAGGACACATCGAATTAACAACAATTCCTTGGGATTTCAGTGCTGCTGCTAACATAATTGTGACACCATTGAGAGCAAGTTTTGATAAGCAATAGCTAGGTGAATCGGCAGATAGTCCAGCCAAGGCACCCAAGCCGCTGGAGACATTAATTACGCGAGCAGCAGGAGCTTTTTCTAGTAGTGGTAGATAGGCTTGTGTCGTCCGAATCACACCAAAAGTATTGGTATTCATTGCCCGCTCTAGCAGGTTTCGATCGATCGTCAGGATATTTGTGCCCTTATCTGGAAAAATTCCGGCATTGTTAATCAGGACATCGAGATGTTCAAACTCCTGACTATAAGTAGCAACCGATCGATCGAATCATCGTCAGCAACATCTAATACTAAGGGATGCACTCGATCGGATTGAAGTTTTTCGGTTGCGGCTTTGGCTTTGTCGCTCGATCTGGCTGCTAAAGTAACTTCAAATCCGGCGGTGAGTAATCCTTGACAAATGGCAAATTCAATCCCTTTGTTACCGCCTGTAACTAAAGCATGTTTGTGTCGATCGGGTTGAAGATTCATGTTTGAATTAATTGATAATTGATAATTAATAATTAATAATTGAAGCCTAAAGCCTAATACCTAATGCCTAATGCCTGACTTCCTACGCCGACGGATCGACTAGTTGCTTGAGGTATAAGTAAGCTTCTTGGGGCGTGAGTCGATCGGCAGTTTCATCAGGAATATAAAACTCCCAGCTATCGGGAAAGTGTCGCACGACAAAACTGGGAACTAATCCCATCATTAATGCCATTCGTCCCAAGTTTTCGGCTTGTTCTGCTAGGTCGATTTCATCAGTGAATTTAGCATGATTCATGTGATTTTTCTCCTAATTGTATTATCGATTTGTCGAAGGCTCCGCCAACGAACAGCTTGATGCTTGTGCCCAGCTATAAAAAAGATCGCCTTACGGTTGTCTAATTGCGGGTAATCCGGCATCCTCACGGACGCTCTGCTGCAATACTGTGGCATCGAGATCCCCTCGACCCTTTGCCATACTCACCAGCAATCGATCTCGCAATACACTCACTACAGGCATGGCTACCTGAGACGTTTCGCCCGCGTTCAAGGCCAGATTCATATCTTTGAGTGCGAGGGATAGTTTGAATCCAGGATCGGGTAATTTGCCACTGGCTAAAATGTCGCCATAAGTCTTAAAAATCGGGGCAGCAAACATGGTGCTGGTAATGGCATCGGCAAAAACGTGGGGATCTAGTCCACTTTGTTCGGTAAATATCAGCACTTCGGATAGAATCTCGATCGTATTGAGTACCAAGATATTCGCCGCTAGCTTGGCGATGTGTCCAGCGGCAGGATCTTCGCCGACATCAGAGCTACCGCGCCCCATTGCCGCAATAACTGGCATCATTCGCTCTTTTGCTGCTTTCGAGCCGGATACCCACATCGTCAGTTGTTTGGCAGCAGCCGCATCAGGGCGTCCAGATACTGGAGATGCTACATACTCCGCACCGCTTTGGGCATGAAGCTCTGCTAGTTCTCGCGCAAGTTGAGGGGATATCGTACTCATCGAAAGATGTATGCCGTTCTGCCCCAGAGCGTTACCGATGCCATCTTTACCAGTAACGATTTCAGCTACAGCAGCATCGTTGGCTAGCATGGTGACGACGATGCCATCGGCAGCAACAGCAGCAGGGCTGTCAACAACTTCGGCACCGAGTTTAATTAGTTCGTCGGCTTTGCTTTTGGTACGGTTATAGATTCGGAGCTTGAATCCTGCCTCAATTAAGTTCCGCGCCATTGGTAGCCCCATCGCACCAAGACCGATAAAGCCGATCGTCTTGTCTATTTGACTCATCCCATTTCTCCTTAGTTCTCAAGTTTAGTCCGATCGATCCGATGACACCGACAACCTTTCCCACGGCAGCATTTATTTTGTGGCGTTGCTAATTCGAGGGATGATTTCCCTTTTCGTGCAACTCCCCCAGTCCCCCAGTCTCCCCATCTTTCATACCCATCAGCAACGCCTATTTTCTCTCCCCGCCCAAGAGGGGCTGGGCGATCCTTTCTCCTCGGTTATCCCTCACTTTCGGTTTGCGACACTCAGCTTCATCAATGACAAATAATGCTACTAGCACCGCCCCGATCGCCAACCATACAGTCGCGCCTATCCCTGCCCTAAATCCGGCAGTTAATGCTATCTTTTGGACATCAGTTGCTCCACCTAATTGAGCCATTACTGCCTGAGTCCGAGCCGTGGAGATAGCCACGACGATCGCTAGTCCCACAGCCGCCCCAATCTCCTGAGAGGTAGTGAGCAAGCCTGATGCCATCCCTTGTTCGCGAGATTCAATCCCCGCAGTTGCCGCGATCGTCACAGCCACTTGGATGATGACGATACTAAAACCAGTAATCACCATCCCTGGCAAGAGATCGCGAAGAAAGTCACCTTGAACGGGAATCCGACTCAAGTGTTGTATTCCTATTGCTCCCAAGGTGATGCTACTAATGAGCGTCTTCTCGATCCCAAAACGGGTGACTGCTGATGTGGCGACGGCCGCCGCGACGATCGCCGCGATCCCGTGGGGCAAGAATGCTAATCCTGTTTGCAGAGCAGTGTAGTTGAGCACTTGCTGCATATACAGTGTGAGGATAAACACGATCGAACCGATCGCCGCATACATCAACAATCCAATCAGATTGGCTCCGGTTAGCGTCCGCAGGCGAAATACCCGCAGCGGGATCAGTGGCGATCGCACATGTCCCTCAATCCAGACAAACAGAGCCAGCAGAGCCAGAGCGATGCCAAATAGCATGAATGTCTGGGTACCCCAGCCCGTTTCATTTACTTGCCCAAGTGCCAATACCAGCGTCATCAGTCCTGATGTCACCGTCACCGCACCCCACCAATCGATTTGTGGAGCCGATTGCACTCGACTCTCTTGCAGCAAGAACGGCGTGAGTCCCAACGTCAACAATCCAAGCGGCACATTGATAAACATCACCGATCGCCAACCAAGGGTATCGGTGAGAATGCCTCCCAGCAACACTCCTGCGGCGAAACCACCAGCAGCGACCGCCCCCCAAATGCTCAAAGCACGATTGCGTTCTCGTCCTTCGGCAAAGTTTGTCGTCAGGATAGATAGTGCTGCTGGCGAAAAGAGTGCTGCTCCCAAACCCTGCACGGCACGAGCGGCAATCAGCACCCATTCTGTCTGGGCAAAACTGCCGCCGAGCGAACCTATGGTAAACAGTCCTAATCCTGTCATAAACACGCGACGGCGACCGAATAAATCTGCCGATCTGCCACCCAATAATAAAAAGCCGCCGCAAGTCAGTCCATAAGCAGTAACCAACCATTGCAGATTTTGCGGCAAGAAGGCCAAATCTTTTTGGATGGCGGACAGAGCAACATTGACGATCGAAAAGTCTAGCACCATCATGAACTGGGCGGCACACAGTAAAATCAGTGCCAACCACTGAGAGTTGGGTTTAGTTTGATTCATAATGTTCTCGCTGTCTGTCTTGTCTTGTTCGACCTGGAGGGAACCCCCGCAACGGTGATTAGTCGATCGTCGATCGCGAATTTATATTGCTGCGGGGTCATTTAGGATCGCTATAAGCTGTTTTACATCTAAATCTTTTGACTGAATCCCTTACGGCAAAGATTCTAGAGGACAAAAAGAGTGTTTTAAATGTTTGACAGCTTAGCTATCTGTAACTATGTTGATGCCATACATTTAGGTTTGGCAATAGCGATCGAATAATGCTTGATAATTATCTTGATGTTTGGCATCTTTGAGTACGATCTCAATCCGAACAGTTTCCCAATCGGCACTAGGCATGTTGGCAATCTCTTTCAATAGTTGGCTAGCTGCTGTGGGCGAGGCAATTTCACCAGCAACTGTAGGTTGACTACTATGGTTGAGCCTAGTTGATGTCGATGGGTTGGTATTATTTACCAATTTCAGCTTGCCATTTGTCGGATCGGCAAGCGCGATATTTGGCAGATTTGCTTGTCCGAGATCGATTTGGGCAAGTAGTTTGTATTCTGGACTGACTTGCTCGACAATCAACTTTTCGCGCTGGATCGGTACTTGAACTTGGACAATCTGTGTTTCAACTTCTTTACGAACGACAATTTCACCGATCTTGCGCTTACTTAAACTGACGATCAGTCTCTCTTCTAATAATGAAAAAACCTCCTCTGTCAGAGTCTGTGACACAGAAGTTGAGTGTTGTTGATATTGGATCGGCTGCTCTTGTGGAGTAGCGTCAACGGGATGCTGTTGACTATCTCTATATTGGTCAGAAGTCATGGTTGTCCCTAGAAATATTTTACGATCTGATTACACTAAAAATAATCTAATCCAGGCTGACAGTTGCAGATCCGATCGACATATTTACAACTGTTTTTAGTGAGATTTAGATTGGCTCTGGCGCGGGATAACACACCCTACAGTATTCTTACAAATCAAATAGGACTGCTATAGCAATCCTATTTAAAAAGCTAGGGTGTGTTAGTCGCAAGCCGCATGAGCACCAATGTCTAATACCAGGGATCTGATTTAGGATTGCTATAGCTGCTCAAAATTGATGAATTGAGCAAAGATTAATAACTTATGGGTTATTCTTGACTACTGGATTGCCTTGGTTATCAACCACAAGCTCTTCACGACGGAGAGTTTCTTGGGCTGTAGCAGTTTCTTTGTCTACAACTTTGCTCACCTTGATTTCCTCGCGGACAAATGCCTCTTTGTGAAATTCTGGGACTTCTTCATAGATTTCCATCCGCGAGACTTCACCTTCTTGAAAGTTAGCTTCGCCTGGAGCGACTGCGGTGCCAGAATTTACGGGGATTCGCTCGATCGTTACTCGTTCCTTCTCGATCGGAATCGAAGCTTGGGCAGTTTCCGTTTCGATATGTTTGCTAATGACAGCTTCACCAGTCTTCTGACGGGTTTTACCTGCAACCAGCCGTTCTTCATAGAGCTTGAGGCTAGGATGATTTTGCTCGTTTATTGCATATAGATCTGGCTCCTTTGCATAAGCATAGGAATCCCGATCGTAGCCTGTATAGCCTTGTTCGAGATCGAGCGTGGGTAAAGTATTTGCAGTCGCTGGTGCGCTAGTCGAGCCAGCATAGCCAACACCTTGAGCAGCAGTAGTCTCTTGCGGCATGGTTGAGTTGGAGCGGTAGACGCCTCTCACCTGCTCTTCATGCTCGTAATCAACCGTCATATCATCCTTAAATTCGGGCAGTGCCTCAGCTTGTGCTTTGGTGAGATTGTCGGCGTAGACACGTTTTTCGGTGTTATTGATGCGGGCGCGGCCGATCGGTAGCAACACTTTCTTGCCGATAATCCAGCCACCAGTATTGATAATCAAGTAGCGAAACTGTCCTTCATCATCGACCAAAACATCATCGACAGAGCCAATTTTATCGCTACCAGCATACAGATCCAATCCTTTGACATCGCGATCGCCAAAGTGAGTCTTATAATCTGGGTAAAAATCTCTAATTTTGTGAAGAGTCATTTTTTTAAATCCGATTAAGGTGATTTTGAGAACAGATTGACTCTTTAACAATACAATTATTACTAATCTCAGCCATCCTTCGATCTGCCGATCTAACTAGTACCATTAGATAGAGAACAAAATAGGATATGTTAGGCAAAAGCTGTAATGTACCAGGCTCGAATCCTAACTGGGGATCTCATATGTGCCACCTCGTGCTAATGCTTGTTGATAAGCTGGGCGTGAGTGGATGCGATCGAGATATTTGACTAAATTTGGGCGACTGGCATCGATCCGCGCCATTTCGATCGGAAAGCTCATCTGGACATCAGCCGCAGTGAATTCATCGCCTACAAACCACAGGCTTTTGCCGAGTTCTGCTTCTAAGTAGTCAAAATGCTGGGCGATCTGAGGTGAGATAAAAGAACTCTTCGTCCGACTCGATATTAGCTTGGCGATCGGTTTGACAAAAAATGGTAGTGGCTCTTGCTCGATCCGATCGAAAACTAAGTTCAATAACAATGGTGGCATCGCCGAACCTTCCGCATAGTGAAGCCAGTAAGTATATCGCAACCGCTCTGGCGTCTCAGGTGGCGGCACGAGCCGTCCCTCACCGTACCGATTTGCTAAGTAGTCAGTAATGGCTCCAGACTCTGCTAGAGTCATCGTCCCGTCGGTGATGACTGGAGATTTGCCCAGTGGATGCACCTGACGCAGCGAGGCTGGTGCTAGCATCGTCTGAGGATCGCGCTCATAGTACTTAATTTCATACTCTAGCCCGATTTCTTCTAGCAACCATAATATGCGCTGGGAACGAGAATTATTTAAGTGATGGACGGTAATCATCAAATTTTCCTATAGCAATCCTATTTTAAATTAATTGATAATTGCGGATGCGCGCTCGTCGGGTTCCCCGACGGTTTAGCGCACCAAGCAGATAATTGGGTCGTCCCGCTAAGGATTTCAACACCTACTCTTTGTTAAAAAATTTAGTCCCGAAAGATATTGCGGGCGACAGGAAATATTCGGCTCAACTCGTCAGCTCGTTTTGCCCGCTCGTTGGGACTATAATCTTTACAGTCAATTGCTTCTGTGGTCATGACTACTACTGGGTGGAGCGCGCACTGAATATAAGGATTGCTGCTAAAATATTGGCAGCGATTACATGCGACTTTGCTATCCTGTTTGATGCTAAATTTCTGTTGTCTTTGCTTGGAAATATAAGCATAAATTGGAACGAGCAGCGTAAAGCAGATCGCCAGGATCGCCACATTTAAAAAAATGGCGTTCGTTAAAATTGGACTAACTTCAACTCTTGGCTGGCTTTGAGTTGGGTTAGATGACTGACTAATAATAGATTGTGATTCTTTCATGATTTCATAAATTTTCCAGAATTATTATAAATAACTTTAAAAATAAAAATTAACGTATTAATATTAAATTTGGAGGTATTGCTATTTTAGTTATACTTAAAATCCGACTGTTAATCGATCGCTCGACAGATAGATTTTAGATCGAAGTTTTAAGTAGATTCTCCATCAATAGACAGATTTTTAGCCGATCGATGCTTTTGGCTTTACTTCAATAACGCCGCGAAACATCCTCATCCCACAACTAAAAGCATATTCACCCGCTTTCGTGGGTATAAATTCAACAGTTGTTGTTTGCCCGATCGGTAAACGGGTACTAATCCCAAAATCGGGAATCAGTAATTCATCGAGACAAGAATTGCGATCTACCCGATCGAATGACAACCGCACTGGCTCCCCAGCGACGACAACAATTCGATCGGGGCGATAGCCGCCATCAACCGCGATTAGTACCTCTTGCACGCCGTTAATTTGACTCGCTTGTTGCTGCTGTTGTTTACGTCCCAGAAACCACCAGAGTTCGGCACCAATTAGCGTCAATCCACCGAGGACGACACTTATTTTGAGTGGTAAAGGCTGCTCGATGCGCCGAAATGAATTACTAGTCGGTGAGTGTTGCATTTGAGCCGCGCCCATCGGCAAAATGGCAACGATTGTCCCGACCGAAAGTGCTATAAGTTTCATAGTTTTAAACTCTTTAATCTCAACGCGTTCAGCACGACCGAAATCGAACTAAATGCCATTGCCGCTCCCGCGAGCGCTGGATTGAGCAACCAGCCTGTAATTGGGAACAGAATCCCTGCCGCGATCGGAATGCCCAGGACATTATAGCCAAGTGCCCAGAATAGATTCTGTTGAATATTTTGCATCGTGGCGCGACTGAGCCGAATGGCGGTCACAATCCCCTGCAAGTCCCCTGAAATCAGCGTGATGTCACTTGCGGCGATCGCGACATCTGTACCCGTGCCGATCGCCATCCCGACATCAGCCTGAGCGAGTGCCGGAGCATCATTTATCCCATCTCCGACCATTGCGACAATTTTTTTCTCTTTAATTTGCAATGTCTCAATCGTCTGGGCTTTTCGATCGGGACGGACTTGGGCGAAGACACGTTTTATCCCGACGCGATCGGCGATCGCTTTGGCAGTACGCTGATTGTCACCAGTGAGCATCACCACCTCGATCCCCATCTTCTGTAAGGTGCGAATCGCTTTAGCAGAAGTAGGCTTGACAGTATCAGCCACGGCGATCGCTGCTTGCAAATAACCCGCGACGGCTACAAAAACTACGGTTTTCCCTGCATCTTCCCAGCCTTCTTGCTGCGATCGAAATACCGCCGAATTGATGCCCATCTCATCAAACCAGTGTTGGGTGCCGATCGACACCTGCTGCCCTGCTACAGTACCCTGGACACCACTTCCGGCTGTCGCTTCAAATTGTTCGACAGTGGGCAGTTGTGAGCCTTGATTTTGTGCGCGGGCATATTGGAGTAAGGCTTCAGCCAAGGGATGTTCGGAGTTACTTTCTAAAGCACCGATCGATCGCCACAAATCCAGTGGAGCTAAAATATTTGGGCTGGTAGGAACGAGATCCAGTAGCGAGGATGTATCTGTGACAACTGGCTTACCCTGCGTAATCGTACCTGTTTTATCGAGTACGATCGTCTGGATGTTCTGGGCGAGTTCGAGACTTTCGGCACCTTTTATCAAAATGCCATTTTCTGCCCCCTTCCCGATGCCGACAGTCACCGATGTGGGTGTTGCTAGACCCAAGGCGCAGGGACAAGCGATAATTAATACACCGACCATTGTGACGATCGATAGTGTGAAATTGCCGATCGCTAGAAACCAGACTACAAAGGTTGTTACAGCGATCGCTAGAATTGCTGGAACGAACCAGCCAGTGATATTATCGGCTAATTTTTGGATCGGTGCTTTAGAATTTTGCGCTTGTTGAACTAATCTGACGATCTGCGCTAGGGCGGTATCTTTGCCGATTTTGGTAGCCCGAAATTGAAAGCTACCAATCTTATTGAGAGTTGCGCCGACTACTTCATCGCCGACTTGTTTAGTCACTGGAAAACTTTCGCCTGTGAGCATCGACTCATCTACCGTCGAATATCCCGATACGACTTCACCATCAACAGAGATTTTTTCACCAGGGCGTACTACTACTATATCGGCGATCTCTACTGACTCGATCGGGATATCAATTTCTCTACCATCCCGCACTACCCGCGCCGTTTTTGCCTGTAGTCCCATCAATGCTGTAATTGCTGTGGAAGTGGCTCCCTTAGCGCGATTTTCTAACCACCGTCCCAATAGCGTCAAGGTGATAATCATCGCCGTCGCTTCATAATAGACTTCGGCTGATAATCCCTGTACTGTAAAATAATTAGGGTTGATAGTTACCCACAGCGAGTAAAAAAAGGCGATACTCGTACCGAGCGCAATCAGGGTATTCATATCGGCGGTACGGTGCCGAAATGCCTTCCACGCCGATTGTTGAAATTCTCTCCCCACCCAAAACTGGACTGGTGACGCGAGAGCCAATTGTACCCAAGGATTATTGAGCCAAGCTAAAGCAGACGGAAGTGTGAGATTGAAATGGCTGAGACTACCGATGACGAGCAGGATACTCAGAGTTGCACCGATGAACACTCTGCGCTGAAGATTTCGTTCTTCTAATTGTTGTTCTCTATTTCCAGCGTCATCTTCGATCCCCAGTGCAGGGATGATTTGGGCTTCATAGCCAATGTCAGCAACAGCCTGAGTGATGATGTTGCTATTAGTCTGCTGTGGATCGTAGCGCACAGTTGCTCGATCGATACTAAAATTGACGTTACCTTGCGTTACCCCAGGCACATTCAGGAGTGCTTTCTCGATATTGTTAGCACAAGAAGCACAGCTCATCCCTTTGAGTTTGAGATTTAATTCCATCATCGTTCCTCTGGTTGACACTTCGGTTTCCGCTGCTTTTGCACTAGCTTAGAGCTTCCAACCTTTAGGCGGATTGTGATTAGGACAACTAGCTATCCTAATCACAACGCCATCAACTATCAACTGTCAACTGTCAACTAATTACCCTGCGGTTACAGCTTGGGTATTACCATTCAAAGCAGCTTGAAGCTTTGCTTCATCTTCTTTGGATAGGGAAGTGCGTAAGACTTTGCCTTCAAATTTGCTTAAATCTGCCAAAACGCGATCGGGTGTAGATTTGCGAATTAATACAAAGATAGCAGAAGTACCAGGCTCGATCGTGCTGCCCAGATCGCGCATGAAATTGTCATCAATGCCGATATCGCTAAGTGCGCCTGAAAGTGCGCCAGCAGCAGCACCAACTAAAGCAAAAATCGGATTGAAGAAGAGTACACTCAGCAATACGCCCCAGTAACTCCCACTTACTGCCCCAGCAGCTACTAGCTCTTGGGCTTGTTTGATCTTAACTTTGCCCTCTTGATTTCTGACTACAACAGCAGCATCTTCTAGATCGACCAAGTATTCTGATTGGAGTCTTCTTAATTCGCTCATCACCTCGTCTGCTTTAAATTCGTCTTTAAAACCAACAACAATTAGGTCGCTCATTTGCTTATCCTTAACTAAATTTACCAGTTCAACTCGCTTATTATAAAAAACTAGGAGCAGTTATTCTCTCCTCCAACAGATAGAGAGTGATACTTTTAAGCCATTGCCATCGACATCTGACGGCAAGACTCAGCACAACGACGACAAGACTCGGTACACCGACGACAATGCTCGTGGTCGTGCTTGCTACATTCGGCAGCGCAACGATCGCAAGCCTCGGCACAAACGTCACACAGTTGGGCATGAAGGTCAGAATTACGAATCATCAACCGAGTGCAAAGCTCGCATAAATCGGTGCAGTCGCGACAAGTTTTGATACAATTTGCCATCATCTGTACCATTTCACTATCTAGACAAGCAGTGGCGCAGACTTCACAGTCTTGGAGACATTTCAGGCAAGCTTCAACACAAGATTCTAGTAGAGAATTGTGAGTTTGAGTGGCAGTCATCGGATTACTCCTAAAAATATTTAATGGCTTTTCGATCTCTGTAATCTCTAGTTACGCTAATTGTTTATCAGTAATAGATCTGTCGATCGATAGAGATCCACACTGTGATTTTCTCTGGTTTAGATCCCCAATCGATCGGACAAGCTAGGGAGATCGCCATCAACTTGAGAACTCGATGGTCATTAAGATAGCAACCGCCAACGAGTGCGAATCGCTATCAACTATCAACTATCAACTATCAACTATCAACTATCTACCTACTGCTAACTCCATCCGTCGTGCGTCCGGTCATTTCACTTTCATAGATCCGGTAAATGCTAATTACTTCTTCGCGTCCCCAGGAATCTATCCAAGTGCGATTGATGGCAGGTGAGAGGGTGGGATTTCGTTCTTTGACAACAGACATCATGCGATCGATATCTGGCTGCGCGGTGAGGCGTTTTGCTTTACCAGTGACAATGACACTGCGCCAATGCTCTGAGCTATGTAATTCTTCGACCTGTAGGCAGATATCGGGATCTGCCTCCATGTCATCAGTTTTCATCCCAACTGTTGTAAACATGTAGATCTGCCCATCATCGAGATAATAGTGCATGGGCATCACATATGGTTTCCCTTCGTGAATAACGCCGAGATGACCGTAGCCGATTTTGTGCAACACTTCATGAATCTCATCTTGTCCCATTTCATCAATGTCTAGCACGATCTTCTCTCCAAATATGTAGTTAACTTTAAACTTATGTCTGTTGAATCACCATTACCGAGCAATGTGCATGGTGCAAGACATAGTTACTGGTACTGCCTAAAAAGAACTCACTTAAAGCTGATTTCTGATTGCGTCCCATCACAATTAAGTCCGCAGACCAATTTTTAGCTGTTTCACAAATCATCACTCCTGAGTCGCCAAAATTTTGAGATGTTTCAGCTTCGATCTGATGCTCTTTAGCCTGAGCCGCATAAGATTGGAGCAGTTCCATTCCACGCTGTTCGCGATCTTGCCATTCTTGCTGATATTGTTGGACAGCCAGATCGTTCATCATCGGATAACTACCGCCCATGAATTGATTGCCCATAGTTTCAAAACTATTTTGGGTTTGATTTAGGACATGTAAAATCAGAATCTTGGCATTAAGTTTCTCAGCCAGCATTAATCCAGATTTTAAGATTTGTGATGATTCTGGAGAGTCGCCAGTTGCGATTAGTATTTTTTGCAGCATCATCTTTACTTTGATTTAAAGTGAATCGAAAAAATGCAGTAGCCTATTCAGACAGTGTTAATAAAAAAGTAAGATTTGTGTTTGCTTCGATCGCGTGGCGGGCGTTAGCAGGTATGAAAATAAACACTCCGGTTTCCAGGACATACTCTTTACCTTCGAGGAGCAATGCACCCTGTCCTTCGATGACATTTACCGTGGCATTACGACCAGAACTATGCTCGGCAATGTGCATTCCCATCGCTAGCGACATCAGTGTGTAGCGACAGTTTTCATTTTCTAGTAAAATCTTGCTCTTGACTCCAGTTTGGGGATATTCAATTACGTCCGTCCAACGAATGGCGGTCGTCTTCGATGACATGATGGTTGCAGTCATGGGATTAACCCTTGAAGGTTATTTTTTGAAGCGAGGGATTGTAGCGATCGTGATGCTTCCTGTTGGAAATCGCACTATGGAACGATCGATCTCAATATTAGATCTCAAATGTGAGGATCTTGTGAGGTTGGCAAATAACTCTAAACAAACTTTGCTTAGAGTTATTTGTTTAGAATCGATTCTCCAAGCGAGGAACGGCAATTACTGCAAATAGCACCCCATGCTGATTCTCCACTGGATGGGGTGCTATTTAGTTACTCGACCTCATGTTCGATCGTCAGTCGATCTGGCTTAAAGCGTTTTACCTGTGTTTTAATTCCTTGAGCAGATTCAGCCTGCAAGTCTTCTACATAGCCGGACATCGCTACGGTTGCTTCTCCTGCTTCGGCAAAGGGGCCAAAGTAGTAGGTACATTTGGGCTGAGTTGTCAAAACTTCGACCCACCAAGCTTGTCCCAAAAAATCTAGGATATTAGTCCAAATTTCTGAGATTTTCATTATTATGTCGTTTAAAATTGGTTCTATTATCGATTGCTAGGATAAAAAATATTTTTCTATTCTAGTATCGAGCCTTGATATTTATATATATTCAGCTTACCAAGCATTGCCAATCGATGAATCAATCAATAGGTAGATCTTTCGGCTGCCCGATCTGTCGCCCGAAGCAAAGGTCGATCCCCTAAATCCCGCTCGTCACAACGCTGTCAACTATCAACTGTCAACTATTTAATGACCGCCACCAGCTCCAGCCTCAACCTTCACCTTCTTGATAAATAAAATTGCTATCCCACTTAATAGCAAAGCAAAACCGATAAAATAAAAACAATCATTGAAAGCCATCACATAAGCCTCACGACGGACGATATTCTCGATCGACTTAAATGCCCGATCCTGCGCCGTAATCAAATCTGCCCCTCTACTCACAAATAACTGAGTCAATTCATCAATCCGCTGCTGAGTCGCCGGATTGTACAAGGATACGGCATCGCCCAACCGATTGGAGTGAAACTGTTCTCGCTGAGTCAATAAAGTTGCCAAAGCGGCAATCCCAAACGAACCACCCAAATTCCGCATCATATTAAACAAACCACTTGCCGAACCAGCTTGCTCCTTGGAAATACCCGCAGTAGCCACACCAGACAGCGGTACTAGAATCAGTGGTTGACCCATCGCGCGTACCAATTGCGACCACCGCAACTGGTCGATGCCAGTTAGATTAGTTAGATCTGAATTCATAAAGCAACTAACTGAAAATAAGCTGACGCCTACAGCAATTACTAAGCGGGTATCAACCAACTTAATCAGTGTTGGTACGAACGGAATTATGAATAGTTGGGGAATTCCCGCCCACATCAAAACTTCACCGATTTGGAGAGCATTATATTGTTGAATTTGGGCTAGATATAATGGCAAAACATAAATAGATCCATATAATCCAACGCCTAGCGATACATTGACAATACTAGCCAGCCCAAAATTTCGATTGCGGACTAGCCGCAAGTTAATAAAAGGCTGCTTGCGAGTTAATTCAATCCAGAAAAAGATTGATAGAAAAATTACGGCAATGATGCCCAGATAAACAATCAACGATGAATTAAACCAATCTTTGCGCGAACCTTCTTCTAATACTACTTGCAGCGATGCTAACCCGATTGCCATCGACAGAATTCCCCACCAGTCACCTTGCTTGAGCAACTCTGGTTTGGGTGGTTGTTGTTTGATGCCATACCAAACACCAGCAATGAGGATTAACCCTGGGATGACATTTAAATAGAAGATATAGTGCCAACTTAAATTATTTGTTAGCCATCCGCCTAATGTCGGCCCAATCGAAGGCGCAAATGTAGCTGTAATTCCAAATAACGCCAATCCGATCGGTTGTTTAGATGGCGGTAGACTGAGCAACATATTGGTAAATGCCATCGGAATCAAAATCCCACCTGTCGCCCCCTGAAAGGCGCGAAAAGTAATCATCGATGGCAAATCCCAAGCCGAAGCACACAAGACTGAAAAGAGGATAAATAGTGAGGCATTTACCAATATGTAGCGGCGGATCGAGAATACCTGCGACAACCAGCCTGTCAACGGAATCACCACAATCTCAGCAACCAGATAGGATGTAGAAATCCAAGAACCTTCCTCCAATGTTGCACCCAGAGCTGCTTGAATATCTTGAAGTGAGGAGTTGGTGATTTGAATATCTAGTACCGCCATAAATGCGCCAATCATTCCCGCACCCACCCCAATCCAAGTTCTCAGCGATACATAATCCGGTGGAAGGTTAGGGTTTTTACTTTGGTTACTAATTGCACTTGGATTTGCCACAGTTCTAACTCCAGATTGGTTAATTATCTTGTCGTTGGCGTATCGCTGTCCTCACTCTCAGGTTGTTGTACATGCAAGTCGGCTAGACTTTTGGTTAAGTTGATTTACCCCCCCAACCCCCCCTTATAAAGCGGATGCGCGCACTGTTCGGGTTCCCCGACAGTGTTAGCGTACCAAGCAGGGGGGGCTTTCGCTCCCTCCCTTTTATAAAGGGAGGCTCTGGCTCCCTCCCCTCTATAGAACGCATTTGAGATCTTCTCGTAAGAAGCTAATCGGTATCCGAAGAGAACTTGAGGGTGGCGATTTTCCTAGTGTAGGCAGAACCCGGATCTGGGGGTACCGACCCCCAGACCCCCCGTTGAGGAGCGGAACGCCGCCCCTCAAACTCCCCTGCGTACGGATGGCGTGTGAGTTGCGTAGTGCGGCATTCACTTCACTCTAGATTGTAGTTGGGAGTTACTTGACTAGAATTTAGTCTAGGGGTAAATTTCACTGAGACTTGTCGATCGGTTCTTGCTGAAAAGATCTCAAATGAGTTCTATAAGGGGTGGGGTAAAATCTACGCAACGACTCAAACGGACTTACACGTACATTTTTTTAACTTAATATGCCCTTCTTCCGATATATTTCGTAAACGATTTTCTTTAATGGTGGCAATTGCTTGCTAAAGAAGATCGATCCCAAGATACACGCACTACCAGCAATCATTAGCGTGGGGGTAGCACCGATCCGATCGGCTAAACTCCCGCCCAATAAACTTCCGAAGGGTGTAATGCCCAAAAATGACATCGTATATAAGCTCATCACTCGTCCGCGCTTATCATCCTCGACGATCGTTTGCAAAATTGTATTACCTGCGGCAATTTGTAAAATCGTACCTAGTCCGATCGTTAACATTGCCAACAAAGAAAGTGGTAAAAAGCGCGATAATGCAAAAGTAATCAAGCCAATTCCTAAAATTGCTGGCCCGATGACAACTAATTTACCGAGTCCGACTACTGTTGTTCTAGTAGCTAGATAAATACCCCCAGCTACGGCACCAACTCCTGATGCTGCTAATAAAAATCCCAATGTCTGGGCATCACCTTTAAGAATTTTATTGGCAAAAACTGGGACGAGTACGGTATACTGCATCCCCATTAAGCTGACTAAGCAGGACAATAATAAAATTGCGCGAATTGGCGGACAGCCAAAGGCGTAGGTAAATCCTTCTTTGATTTTTTGTAACGGATTTCCATCCGCAACTGGGATTGACTTAGGCTTAAATCGCATTGCTAGTAAAGCGATAATTACGGCAATATAACTTAGCCCATCGATCAAAAAACAATAGCCTTCACCTACTCTAGCAATCAGTAATCCCCCAATTGCTGGCCCAATTAATCGCGCTCCATTAAACATCGTCGAGTTAATCGCGATCGCATTGGGTAGATCCTGTTTGCGCTCTATAAGTTCAGTCACAAATACTTGTCTGGCTGGCGCATCAATGGCACTAATCGTGCCTTGAAATAAGCTCAACCCGATAATATGCCAGATCTCGATCGTATTAGTCAATGCTAAAGCAGCAAGGGTTAATGATTGCACCATCGACAGAATTTGGGTAGTAACCAAAATCCGGCGGCGGGGGAATCGATCGGCAAATACTCCTCCAAAAGGTGTCAGCAAAAAGTTAGGAATTTGACTGGTAAATCCCACCACCCCCAGCATAAAAGCCGAATTAGTAATGTGATAAACCAGCCACACAGTAGCGATTTGCGTCATCCATGTGCCGATCAGTGATATCCCTTGTCCGCCAAAGAACAGCCGATAGTTCCTCGATCGCAATGCGGGTGGTAAAAATCTAGATTCAGTTGCCTGCATATTAAATAAGTCGATTGTAGGGGTAATTCCTTCTAAGCAGTCCTATTTGATTTGTAAGAATATCGTAGGGTGTGTTATCGCGAAGCGTAACGCACCGAAGAGGCTCGATTCTCGTTCCGAGCATCTGAGCCGACATAAATGTCGCCTAATGGATGAAAGAAACTTTGGCTGGGGCTGTTGGGTTATCTCGTTCCGAGAGGCTACGCCAACGCCTTGCTCAACCCAACCTACAGATCCATGTACTGAGCCACTCCTAGGTTAAGTTCCTTAGAAGAGGCTGTGCCAACGAACAAATCTCACGAATCATTTAGGATTGCTATAGTGCGTAAATTGGGCGCAACCTTCAGGGAATGCCCCTACAAGTCATCCCTGAATTAAGTAACAGCTCTATTCGATCGCGACAGTAACTTCAGCAGACATACCAGGAGTAATCCGCGACTCATAACCTTTAACACTTTGGGGATCTAAGTTGACTTTAACGGGAATCCGTTGGACGACCTTAGTAAAATTTCCCGTAGCATTATCGGGTGGCAATAGTGAAAATTGCGCGCCAGATGCTGGTGAGATACTATCTACAAAACCTCTAAATATACAATTGGGAAAAGCGTCTAACTTAACTTCTACTGGCTGCTTAGGTTTGATTTTGCCCAGTTGGGTTTCTTTGAAATTTGCCACTACCCAAAAATTATTATCGACAACTGCCATTAGTGGCGATCCCGCTTGAATGCGGTTGCCAACTTCAACATTTTTACGACCGATCCGTCCGGCAGTAGATGCCGTAATATTTACATAAGATAGTTGCAATTGAGCATCTTTGAGAGACGCTTGAGACTGAGCGATCGCTGACTGTGCTGCCTCATACTGACTGCGGTTGACTGTTGTTTGTTGTCCGCTGGCGGTAGCTTGTTGCAATCCGCCTCTAGATGCTGCTAGTTTGGCTTGTGCGCTCGTAATTCCTTCTTGGGCTACTGCTAGTTGAGATTGCGCTCTAGCGACACCAACTTTGGCTGAGGCGAGTCGGGCGTTGGCTTGTTGGACTCCTTGGAGGGCAGAACTTTTTTGCCCTTGGGCGACGGCGTAGGCGGCTCTAGCAGTATCTAATTGTTGCCCTGCGACGGCACCTTGTCGAAACAAACTGTTGTACCGATTGTAGTCAGCCGTGGCTTTCTGGAGGTTGGCATCGGCTTGGGCTACCTGTGATTGTGCCAGGGGGATTCCAGCTTGTGCCTCTTGTACGACTGCTTGGGCTGCGGGAATTCCCGATCTCGCCTCTTGCACGGTAGCTTGCGCTGTACCGATGGCGGCTTGGGCGGTGCTGAGATCTCCCTGCGCTTGAGTCGTCTTACCGCTTGTGGTTTGGGATGCTAGCGCGATGTTGGCTTGAGCTGCATTTGCTTGTCGCCGCGCCGATTCTAGTGCAGCTTTTGCTTGCTGAACTTTATTTTCGTAGTCTTTTGGATCGAGCTTAATTAATAATTGCCCTGGTTGCACCTGCTGGTTGTCATTTACGACTACCTCAGTAACAGTCCCCCCAATCTTGCTGCTAATTTGGTGAATATGTCCGGCTACTGTAGCGTTATCTGTCGCTTGATGGGTAGAGGAGTATTGCCAATAACGATAACCAAAAGTACTCGCAGCGATCGCGCCAATCCCCAATCCTGCTAAAATTAGCACGATCGGTTTTTTCTTTTTCGGTGTTGGCTGGCGATCTTCTGGTACTTTTCCCGCATCTGGTGTCGCTGACGATTCAGGTTTAGTGGTTGTCAGATCCAGATTGCGCTCTTTGAGATTGTGTCGATCCAGCGTCAAGTCTTGCTCGGATACAATGATTTTGTTGGGATCGGAGCTGTTATTTCCGTTACTGGTTAGCGTTTGCATTGTTGATTTTCAATAAAAAAATAACAGTTAATCCTAGCCGCAGTTATTCCTGATTCAACTCAGGCAACTCTGTGATGTAAAGATAAGTAGATATTTTGTATGCGTACTATCTTGACAGTATTAAAACGTTTGCGCTTCTGTCGATCGGATGAACTTGGCGCAACGTTGGCTACGCCTACCGGAGGTAATCGAGGTATCCTTAAATTAATTGATAATTGATAATTGGGTTTTTAGGATGGGGATTTAGCGGATGCAATCACGCGGAGGTCTCCTCCGCATGTGTTGCACCAAGCAGATCCATAATTTTCGTTAACTGAGATTGGCGATCGCTTGGTTGAGTACGTGTGAAAATTGTTCGCGATCCTGTGGAGAGACACCTTCCCAAGTCTCCTCATGTAAGTCGGCGACTAGCTGCGGTAAGACATGCTCTAACTCCTTTCCCGCATCAGTCAACCAAATCCGACAGATCCGCCGATCCTGGTTATCGCGTTCCCTTCGCACAAATCCCCGCTCCTCCATCCGATCCAACACTCCCGTCAGAGTACCGCCCACCTGCTGCAATTTCTCGCCAATATAAGAAGTCGGAATTCCATCCTCTTGCCACAAGCAACAAAGCACCAACCAGTGAAACGGTGTCAACCCAAACGGTTCGAGTCGATCGCTAAATTTCCGATAGAGTAATTGAGACAGCAATTTGATCCGGTACCCAGTGCTATGTGGTGCCCTAAATTCTTGCCCTAACGTCGATGATGCAGCTTTAGTCGATCTAGATTTCATTTAGCTAATTACTTAGCGTGCGTACTATTATTTTGACACGGGCTAAGAGTTATGTCAAATCGAGCGATATAGCTTCCCTCATAAGTACGGGAGAGCCGATCGGCAACTAGTTCTCAACTGTTTCTGTAGGAATGTAGTTAGATTTAGATAATAATCTAGCTCGACGTTGTTGGAGCAAGTGTTTGTCTAGGGCAGCTATAGCTTCATCTAGATCTAATGTGCATAAGTCCAAGAGTCTACCAGCTTCTCTGATGTTGGCAATCGATTTTGCTCTAGTTTCAGCATTGGGAATTTTAAAGTCGTTACTCATGATTAATTCCAATTACGTTGGATTTCTTGCAGACTGGCAATACTAGCAGCTAACGCAGCTTCTGTTGATTCAATAGAACGATACAATAAATTTAACACATCATTAGGAGCTACTGGTTGAGATTGGGCAGCTTTGAGTACTAGAGTATGTAATCTTGAGTACGGAGACAATAGCCGTTCCCGAATACTCTGAAGTTCTTCGAGTTCTGGCAAAGTTTCAGCGGTTTCTCCCATCTGTTCTAGTAGCCTAAATTCTAAGGCTGTGGTGGTATCGACGCTCTCGATAATTCGACGTTGTAGGGTGAAGATGTTGGTAAGGACAGGATCTGGTAATTTAGCCACTGATAAATTATAGAGTGATATTCCGCCTTCAATCTAGCAGATTTGGAAGAGCGATCGAGCGGTGTTTACCAAAGAAAAGGTTTTCAGCTAATCTATGCGTAAAATTAAATTGTACTTATCCTATCTTCTCCAAATTGACTAAATCTATCATGGTGGTAGGCACCACCTCCCACGCTGGCAAATCATTAATTACCGCTGCTATCTGTCGGCTCCTCGTTCGCCAAGGGTGGAAAGTTACCCCCTTTAAAGGGCAGAATATGGCTCTAAATGCCTATATTACCGCCGATGGTAAAGAAATAGGTCACGCGCAGGCTGTTCAGGCTTGGGCGGCGAAAATCGAGCCGCGAGTAGAGATGAATCCGATCTTGCTCAAGCCTCAGGGCGACATGACTTCTCAGGTAATCTTGATGGGTGCAGCCGTGGGCAGAGTTCAGGCGGCAGATTATTATCGGGATTATTTCGATCGCGGCTGGGCGGCGATTACTAGTTGTTTGGATAAATTAGCTTTAGAATTTGATTATATTGTTTGTGAAGGTGCGGGGAGTCCAGCCGAAATCAATCTCAAACATCGCGATCTGACTAATATGCGAGTAGCGAGTTATTTACAGGCAAATACTGTTTTAGTTGCTGATATCGATCGCGGTGGTGTATTTGCACACATTGTTGGTACTTTAGAGTTATTAGAACCCGAAGAACGCGTATTAATTAAAGGGTTTATTATCAATAAATTTCGGGGACAGCGATCGCTATTGGAGTCGGGAATTACTTGGCTGGAGGAGCGTACGGGAATTCCGGTCATCGGGGTCATCCCGATGTTAGACCAAGTATTTCCATCGGAAGATTCGTTAGATTTATTAGAACGTCGATCGCGAAAACCCAATGCAGATTTGACAATTGGGGTCGTCAGATTTCCCCGCATTTCCAATTTCACAGATTTCGATCCACTCGATGCCGAACCGACAGTCAATCTCAAATATATTACGACTAAAGATGAATTAAATAGCTGCGACGCGGTAATTTTACCTGGCTCGAAAACTACCATCGCCGATCTCCAATGGTTGCAAAAAACTGGAATTGCGGCAATGCTGCCAGATTACCTGAATAATAACGGTACAATTATCGGAATTTGTGGCGGCTTCCAAATGCTCGGTACCACCCTCGCAGATCCAGTCGGAATCGAAGGCATCCCTGGAGAATATCCAGGCTTAAACCTGTTCCCGCTCCAAACCACCATTACCGAAACCAAAACTACCCGCCAACTGACTACTACCACCAATTATCCCAATGCGGGCGTGTCGATCGCTGGATACGAAATCCATCAAGGTACCACCCAATGGCACCCCGATCGCCCTGCTAGCGACGAATACGAGCAATTATTTGCCGATGAAAGTCTGGGGATTGTCGATCGAGAACTCAAACTTTGGGGCACATATTTACACGGCATCTTCGATAATGGAAACTGGCGCAGAAATTGGCTAAATCAGATCCGCTCTCGCCGCAATTTGGCTCCCATCACTACCGAAGTGCCGGACTATCCCAGTCAGCGCGAGGAGATTTTCGATAAATTGGCAGACTCGATTTCCGAGTATCTGGATTTATCTAAATTACAATAGATATTCTCAGAAATCGAGCATGTGCGATGGTATGGCAATTCATGAATTGCCATACCATCTAATTGCAGAGGTATCAGCTCGTAGATTTCTAAGTATCGGTAAATAGCCGAACTTGACTATTTTACTAGGAAAATATCTTTTAACCATTCACTATACACCTTTAACTTTTCACTTTCTACTCTCAAAATGACTGAGCCAGAAGTTACGATTTGCTCCGATTATTTATCATCAATAGCGGCAACCGAATTATATTTCCAATTACGCGATCGAATTGAGTGGGATCTGCGGATTAGTGCGCGTAAAACTGCTTGTTTCGGACTACCTTATAATTACTCTGGCTTGACCTACGAACGACAGCCGATGCACTCTTTACTGCAACCTGTATGTAAACAGCTCGAAGCGACATTAGGGTTTGAACCGAATAGCTGTCTTGTTAACTATTACCAAGATGGTCGCGATAAGATGGGGTTTCACTCCGATGAAATCGATAATTTGGAAGCTGGAACACAGATTATTATTATCTCTTTGGGTACCGAACGGAAGCTGTCATTTCGATCGAAAGCCGACTATGAACAACGGCTAAATTATCTATTACCACATGGTTCATTGCTGTATATGAGCCAAAAAACTCAAGAATTTTGGAGTCATGCCATCAAACGAGCTAATGTGATGGACGGGCGAATTAGTCTCACTTTCCGGCGGATCGATCCATCATACCGACCGTTATCAACGCTAACGCTTGAACCACAACGGCAATAAAGATAGGAAAACCAAGAAACTGGCTGCAAGTCCAAATTGAAGCCGATCTCCATCTTGAAGTGCCGTTTTGCCAGCAGCACCCAACCAAGTATAGGCGATCGTGCCGGGAACAATCCCGATAAAAGTTGCGAACGTGTAAACTTTGAAATGAATTGGGGTCAGAGCTAGGAAAAAATTAATCAGATTAAATGGAGCGATCGGTGCCAAGCGTAAAGCTAAAATTAGATTAAAAGCATTGCGCTGTTTTTGCGTGGTTGCTGTTGCTAAGGTGGGATCTTCATCAATGTTAGTAAATGCTCGATCGAACTTCTTCATCAATTTGTGCTGACCGAAATTGGCAATCGCCCAATCTCGAAAAACATACCGAGTCAGATAAAATGCTCCTACTGCGCCCAATGTCGCTGACAATATCGACCAAGCTGTCCCCCACACCAACCCAAATACATAGCCTCCAGCCAATGTATGAATCGTAATCGGCAAGCCTAGCACTGCCAATAATACATAGGTAGAAATAAATGTGGGCACAGCCCAGATTCCCAATCTTTGCAGGTAGTCAGTGAGAATTTCTCGATCTAATAAGTTCCGCGCTGGAGTAGTGAAAAATAGGATAATTACTCCAACCAATAGGATCGGTTTAAAGTATTTGCGAACATGCTGCTTTAGTTTGGATAAGATTGGACGATTTGACACGATCTCAAATTTATAGTATTTACTTTTCCTGTGGCAATATCAAGATCGAGCTGCTGCGTAAATCGATCGCCGCAAAGATGCTCAAAATATCACATTGCCATTCCGGTAATATTAAAGTCATCGCCATCTCTTCAATGCTATTAATCATACACATCCCGATCGCCAACCAGAGCAAATTAGCATCATCAAAGCCAAATAATCTCACTGTGGCAACTAGCAACGTCAATCCCCAGATTTTGGCAGTATAAGTATGAAAACTGGGAAATTTCCTAAACTTGAGCCAACTCATGGCATATAAAGAAATTTGCGCGATCGCCGCCAGTAGTAACGGCACTTTAAAATCAATAATTATCTGGGGATATACCAGCCACGCACTAGCCGCAACGCACAGATACAGACAAATATCGGCCCAACTATCCGCCTGTCGCAGCCGCGTCGTACTCACCCCCAGTCGCCGCGCGATGATGCCATCAAAAATATCTGAGAGGACAGCGATAATATAACCCACCAAGAACCATTTACTGACAGCTAGATCGATCGCATCGAGCAGCAATAACGGCGCGATTGCCAAGCGAATACAGACTAAAATACTGGGGATATAGGCGAGTTTCAGCATGGGAGGTACATCATAGATCGGTTAATAGTTTGCACATCTAGAGCAGCCGCTCGATGTGTCTAGTCATCTCTACAATCGCAGCTCACCCGATCGCGAAAAATCAGGCTAAAATTAAGATTGTAAAGAAAGTTTAAGACGCGCTTTGCTACCCTAGAGCGAAGCTTGCCAAGTAGATACATGGATGAGGAGCGATATCTTCCTCTGTCACACAGCACATCATTTCAGAGAACTGCATGAATTTACTGGAGTCAATTGCCCCATTTGATGGTTATATTACCGCCATCGCTCAAGATGTCTTGGGTTTATTGGGCATGGATGTGGAGGTACAAAACCCCGAACGTTTACCCCAATCTGGTCCACTGCTGATTGTCTCCAATCACCGCAGCTTTCTCGACCCCTTTTTGCTGACCAGTTTCCTAAATACTCCCATTAACTTTGTCTGTCACCGCTTTATGGGCAATGTTCCGGTGTTGCGCGAGGTCTTACAGAGCTGTGGTGGTTTCCCTCTGAGCGACGACTGGTACCCCGATCTACTGCGTCATTCTACCAAATTGCTCGATCGCGGCAAAATCATCGGGATCTTTCCTGAAGGTGCGGCTCCGATGCTCAACACCCCCATACCACATAGCGCATGTCATTTTTATCGGGGCTTTGCTCATATAGCATTGCAAGCGGCGGTACCAAATTTACAGATTTTGCCAGTAGCAATCCGATCTCAATCTGAAATCCAGTGGCCAGCCGTGCCCCTAAGTATGCTTCAATACTTAGATCCTTCAGAACCACTGTTTAAACAAGATGGCTGGCATCCAGCAGTACTGTATCAAAAAGTATCGATTCGGCTGGGTCAACCTTTTTCGCTCGCACCATACCAGGATCGATACCACGGTCGTCAAGCTGGTAAAGTGGTAAAAGAATTGACCGCCACTTTATCGCAACAAGTTGCTGACCTGCTCTCCGCGTAAACCATGCAGCTTTATCCCCTCAGTTTTTTTCAGCCTCGACCCGCACAGCCGCACCTACCACTGTTTGTATTCTTTCCAGGGATGGATGGAACTGGTCAATTATTGTACAAACAGATCGATCGGTTGGCAGCTAGATTTGATATCCGCTGTTTGGCGATTGCTGGTAACGATCTAACGAATTGGGCAGGTTTGGTCGATCGATCTCTCCAATTGATTGCGACCGAATTGACTGAGGGGCGAGATATATACTTTTGTGGCGAGTCCTTTGGGGCTTGTTTTGCGATGCAGGTAGCGGGGCAAATGAGTGCCAAAATTTGTAAATTGGTACTGATCAATCCTGCTTCTTCATTGGTGCGATTACCTTGGTTAGCAGGCGGAAGTTCGGTGGTCAGACTGCTCCCAGATGCCCTATATCCACTCTCTGCCAGAATTTTGGTGAACTTTCTCATTGATGCCGATCGAGTTGCCGCACCAGACCGTCAGAGCTTGCTCGATGCAATGCTTTCGGTTCAGCCGCGGTCAGCGGCTTGGCGACTGGATTTACTCCGGCATTTTCAGATTCATGCAGTCTTGCCAAAAATTATTAATATTCCAGTGTTGCTCATTGCTGGAGAACTCGATCGACTCTTGCCATCGCTGCCAGAGGTACGCATTCTTCAGCAACTTTTACCTAAGTCAAAAACCACGCTCTTACCCAATAGCGGACATGCTTGCCTATTAGAAAAAGATATTTATTTAGCCGATCTGTTATGACTATGCAGACAGTACAACGACCGGAAGTCGTCGCTAGTGGTGCAAACACCTGTGCGGACTAAATCTAGTGTATTAACAGCCTTGGCGAATCCCACATCTAATAAACATCAAATCGGCTCGATCGACTATGCTATTCCGCGAACTGGTTTTAGAAAACTTTGGTTCTTACTTAGGCAAGAACACTATTAATTTATTACCGGATCTGTCGGCAGATAGTCGCCCGATTATTCTGATCGGCGGGATGAATGGTGGCGGGAAAACGACGATTATGGATGCAATTCGGTTAGCTCTATATGGTGCCCGCGCTCAATGCTCGACACGAGGAAGTTTGAGTTATGGGGATTTTCTCGATCAGTGCGTCAGTCGTCAAACACCATTAGTAGAAAAAGCTAGAATCGAACTAGCATTTCAGGTCGCCGAGGATGGGGATTTGCGAGATATTCGGATTGTTCGCTATTGGGAACGCAATCCAAAAGAAGGGAAGGATACGTTAGGAATTTTAGTTAATGATTGGGCGGATAAAGCTCTGCTCAATACTTGGGATGAGTACATCGAAAATATTTTACCATTAGGGATTTCTAATCTATTTTTATTTGATGGCGAACAGGTCAAGGAATTGGCAGAGCAGGAAACTCCACCTGTCGGTGTATTCGATGCTATTCAATCATTGTTAGGATTGGAGTTAGCCGAACGGCTTGCGGCAGATTTAGATGTACTAGTCAGCCGAAAGCGGCGAGATGTGGCAACTAGTAAACAACTAGAAGCGATCGATGAAATCGAATCTAAATTAGAGCAACAACAGTTAGAATTAATCGCGGTACGAGCCGAATTAGATAAGCTTGAAGTAAAATTAGCAATCGCGATCGAACAAGAAGAACAAGCCTTTGATAAATTCGTCTTGGAAGGAGGCAAAATCGCCGCTGGCGGGAAAGAATTAGAGCTAGAATCAAAAGCAATTCAAATTCAAATCGAACAGCAACGTCAAGAGCTAGCTAATCTGGCGGCGGGTAGTTTACCTCTAGCATCGATCGCACCGTTACTAACTCAAGTCCAAGCTCAAGGATCGATCGAACTCCGCCATCGTCAAGGTAAAGCCGCCCTAGATTTATTAGTCGATCGCGATCGCCGATTACTCGCATACCTCCAGCAACAGGATATTTTAAAAACCCAGATTGCTAATATTCAAGCCTTCCTAGAGAGTGAAAATCACAGCTTAACTCAGGAAGTTGAACTAGATCGATCGGTTTATTTGGGTGTAGATGATGAGGTAATGAGTCAGTTAGATAATATCCTCAAATATGACCTCGATCGAGACATTCAAAAAAGTTTCGAAATCCAAACTAAATTAACCAAACTCGAAGCCGATCTAGATTTTCTCGATCGCCAAATAGCTGAAGCCGCATCGCCAGAAGAATATCTCCGACTCAAAGCCCAAGAAACCGCCGCTCGTGAGCTAGTATCTCAATTCAAGGCTGATAAAATTAGTAGCGATCGCCGATATCTGGAACTCGATCGAATTACAACTAAAACTAGACAGGAATTAGCAACCTATACCGAAACAAATATCAAGCTTAAAAACGACCAGCATATTATTGATTCTGTTGCTAAAGTCAAAGCAACGTTACAAATATTCAAAGAAAAGCTGACGCTCAAAAAAATCAATAAGCTCGAAAACGAAGTCACCGAATGTTTTCGCTACCTATTACACAAATCCGAACTCGTGCAGCGAGTGACGATCGATAGTACAACATTCACACTCTCTCTCCACGATCGTGAGGGCAAGTTATTACCAAAACATCGACTTTCAGCAGGTGAAAAACAACTCCTCGCGATCGCTTTATTATGGGGATTAGCACGAGTATCGGGACGACAATTACCGATCGCGATCGATACACCATTAGGTAGATTAGATTCCTCCCATCGTACCAACCTGATCGAACGATATTTTCCCGCCGCCAGTCAACAAGTGATCCTCTTATCCACAGATACCGAAGTCGCCGAAAGTGAAGTAGCAAATTTACGCGCACAAGGTGCAATTACGCGCGAGTATACATTAGAACACGATCCAGGCGAACAGAGAACTAGGGTTCGATCGGGTTATTTTTGGTAATACTATTAAATTATAAAATTAGGTGAGGTATGACTATTAAAATCATCGATTTGTTTGCTGGAATCGGCGGAATAAGACTTGGCTTTGAAGCTCATGGCTGTGAATGTGTCTTTTCGTCTGAATGGGATACAGATGCCCAAAAAATGTATCAAGCTAATCATGGCGATCAGCCTGATGGAGACATCACTCAAATCGCTCCTGAAGATATTCCCGACCATGATATCTTACTTGGAGGATTTCCATGTCAGCCATTTAGTATTATTGGAAAATCTCTTGGTTTTGCTGATACGCGGGGAACGCTATTTTTCAACATCGAAGAAATTCTAAGAGTAAAGAAGCCCTATGCCTTTATGCTTGAAAATGTAAAGCAACTTAGATCGCATGATTCCGGTCGTACTTTGATTATCATAAAAGAAAAGCTAGAAGCATTAGGCTATTTTGTTCATATAAAAGTTCTGAATGCTTTGGATTTTGGTCTTCCACAGAAAAGAGAGCGGGTAATTATTGTTGGCTTTAAAGAAGATATAGATTTTAGTTTTCCGATACCCCTAGGTTCCTATCAACTGCTATCACAGATTTTAGAACCCGATCGTGCTATAGATATTTCGTACTTTGCAAATGAAAAAATAGTAGCCAATCGCTTAGAAAAAATAAAAAAAGCATATTCAACACCTTCTATCTGGCATGAAAATAAGGGAGGTAATATCTCTGCATTACCTTATTCATGTGCATTGAGAGCGGGAGCATCTTATAATTATCTATTGGTAAATGGAAAAAGACGTTTAACTTCTAGAGAGATGCTAAGACTGCAAGGTTTCCCAGAGACATTCAAAATTGTCGTTAGCTATCAAGCTATGCGAAAACTGACAGGTAACAGTGTCGCAATCCCAGTAATCGAGGCTGTTGCGAGTAACATGATAGACGCAATTAAACAACTTCAACCGAAACAAGGCAAGAAAGAATACAAACAACTAACCCTTTTAGAACCTATTAACGCATGACTCTGGAAAAAGCAAAAGCTGCATTAGATCGAATTATAAAAATCAGCAGAGTACATTTATATAAGCCGATCCAGATTGCCGAGATACTACATCGCGATCGAGTTAACCAAGATATCGATTTAACCGATATCGATACATATCGAAATACATCCAAAGCTTGGCGAAATACGATAACCGATCGATTCGTTGGGCGCAGCAGCTCATCATCAGCAGAGTATCAAGAAGCCCTTTTCACCAAAGCTATACCACCTCAAACATTAGTAATTTTAGGTGAAGAGAATAGATTAAAAGGTGGGATTATTGAAGCATATATTTAGGGCTTGCTGAAGATCTCAGCAAGCCAATCACTGCAAGGGTTTTGAGCCTTTTTTCAGAAATTAAGTGCAAGGTTTTGACGTTGAAAGGCTCAAAACCCTTGCACTCGATCGCTTGAATCTGGCGATCGAGTGAGAAT
>NZ_JBGSQZ010000064.1:0-2996 GCF_041737865.1 Chamaesiphon sp. | reverse complement strand
TTCGATTGGGATTTTATTCCGGGCTTAATTTATCGATATGTCCGACTTAATTGCCATAAAATTGACTTTTACCTTCGCAACCTCAGCCTCTATAATCCCTATCACATAATGATTTAAGGGATGCTTGTCACCCCTTCAGATTAATCACAGAACAATTTATAACTGGTTAAATCGGTGGGAATCTGAGGGGATGCTCGGATTATATGATAAATCTGGTAGAGGACGAAAAAAGACATTCAATCCTGAACAAGAAGAGAAAATTAGAGACTGGACAAGAGAAGAACCCAGGCAATTAAAAAAAGTATTGCAAAAAATCAAAGCAGAATGGGAAATTGATACTAGCACCAAAACAATTAAGAGAATTTTGAAATCATTGTCTATGAGTTGGCACCGGATGCGTCGAGGTGTCCACGGAGAGCCAGACCCGATAGAATACATTGAAAAGCGAGCAAAACTAGAGGAGTTCAAACGGTTAGAAGATCTCGGAGAAATTAATTTATACTATTTAGATGAGGCAGGTTTCTGTCTAATTCCTAATGTTCCCTATGGATGGCAAAATATCGGTGAATATTTGTCAATTGATAGTAGTCGAAGTAAGCGTTTAAACGTCCTGGGAATAATGAGTCGTAAGAATCATCTTTAGCTAGTACCGCTTCTTCTTCTGGGCGCAAATAGCGATTATTTTGAGCATCAAACCAAGACAAAACTTCTTGCTCTACCGCTCCAGATACTTCTTGACAACGCCCGATTCCCAAGCCAATTTCGGGGAACCAATAAGGCTCACCGATTTGGAGTTGATAGCCACCATCTACTAACTTATAGACTTCAAACGGTTGATGACGATCGCGTTGCCAGTATTCTGGATTGTAGATGACATAGTAGAGTACGCCCAACTTGGCATAAATAGCCATCTTCTCCTCATACTCACCCCCAGGAGTCCAAGATACCATTTCCAATGTGAGGATCGGCGGAATGTCATTCTCTTCCCACATCACATAACTGCGACGAGATTTATTCCCCTTACGCCGCTCTACACCCAAGCTCAAAAATCCATTGGGGACGACGGGAAAGCGATGATTCACACCCGTGGGATGATACACGCCCATATCTACCCCAAAAAACCAATCGGTACGATCTGCCCAAATATACTTCAAGAGTAAAAGTAATACATTTGGAAGCCAATTCTGGTCTTCATTATCCACAGGAGTATCGTCAGAGTCCGGTAACTCAGTGCTAGACGGTAAATATTTACGGTCTACTTGTAACATAATTAGCTGTTAGCACCTAGTGCTAAATCGGTTGCCAGTCTACTAACCATCGCACTTCTATTATAATTTAGTAATCCAGATCCTCGTTCAAACAACCCAATGGTATCGATTTCCGCAACTCATCCCACCAGCCGCCAGTACTTACCCCCAGCTACTCCCGACGCGTCGCCAAACCAGCATATTCTCCCACTTACTGCTAGAGTGAACGATCGAGATTGTCTCGAAGTGGGTGGCTGTGATGTCACCGAATTAGTCCAGCAATTTGGTTCGCCGTTATATATCCTCGACGAGCAATCGGTTCGCACCGCCTGTAGACAATATCGGGATGGGTGGCAAAAATATTATCCAGGCGAATCTCTGGTAATATATGCCTCAAAAGCATGGAGTTGTCTGGCAATCTGTGCGATCGCGGGGAGTGAAGATTTAGGCATCGATGTGGTGTCCGGTGGCGAAATTCTCACCGCGATTGGAGCTGGGGTGAGTGCAGAGAAGATCTACTTCCACGGTAATAATAAATCAGTTGCCGAACTCGAACTTGCGATCGCCAATAATTGCCGCATCATTGCCGATAATTGGCTCGAACTCGAAAATATCGCCACTATTGCCAGTGCAGCAGGTAAAAACGTCCCCGTGATGATTCGGCTCACCCCAGGGATTGAATGTCACACCCACGAATATATTCGCACCGGACATTTAGATAGCAAATTTGGTTTCGATCCCAATCAACTCGATGAAGTCTTCACCTGGTTGAGCAAGCAGACAGATATTACCTGTATCGGCGTTCACGCGCACATCGGCTCCCAAATCTTCGAGCAACAGCCCCACCAAGATTTAGCAGGTGTAATGGTGGAATGGTACAAACTCGCCCTCAGTCACGGCTTACCCATCAGTGAAATCAATGTCGGTGGTGGCTTGGGCATCAAATACACCGAAGCCGACGATCCTCAAAGCATCGACGCGTGGATCAAAAACGTCGCTACCGCCCTTAAAATCGCCTGTGACGCGCATGGAGTCGCCTATCCGCGCGTAATATCGGAACCTGGACGTTCGTTGATTGGGAGTAGCTGTGTCACTGCCTACACCGTCGGCGGCACTAAAACTGTCCCTGGAATTCGGACATATATCAGCATCGATGGTGGGATGTCCGACAACCCCCGCCCGATTACTTATCAATCACAATATCGGGCGATGATTGCCAATAAAATGTCTGCACCGATGACTGAAACCGTCACGATCGCGGGTAAGCATTGCGAGTCAGGTGATATCTTGATTAAAGATGCCCAAATTGCGGCGGCTGTACCTGGAGATATCTTAGTCGTTCCGGCAACAGGTGCATACAACTATAGTATGTCTTCCAACTATAATCGAATTACCCGCCCTGCCGCTGTCCTCGTCAATAATGGCGAAGCAAACATCATCATCCAACGCGAAAACTACGACGATCTCTTACGATTCGACAGGTTGCCAGAACATTTGGTGAAGTAGATATTCACAAACTTCCACTTACTCCATCTATTTTGAATTCTCAGGTGGATAAACTTCCACCTGAGAGCTACTAGTACTGAGCGGCTTAAATAGAGTTACTAGTTAGGGCTTGCTGAAGATCTCAGCAAGCCAATCACTGCAAGGGTTTTGAGCCTTTTTTCAGAAATTAAGTGCAAGGTTTTGACGTTGAAAGGCTCAAAACCCTTGCACTCGATCGCTTGAATCTGGCGATCGAGTGAGAAT
>NZ_JBGSQZ010000063.1:0-4932 GCF_041737865.1 Chamaesiphon sp. | reverse complement strand
ATCTGCGGCAGGAGGCATTGTAGCAGTGATAAAATATCTAGCATGGGCGCATGAGTGGTTTTGAGTTGTCGTTGTTAGAGACAATAACTCTACTACGAAACGCCCTATCTCTTCATCCTCTTAATTTTGGCGAAGGTATTGCTTGGATTGTCACTTTGGTTCGTCGCGCTGGCATTCGGACTGTCCCACAAGCTTTGCGTTTATGGGCTAATCAAGTTGATACTGCTTTTTCTTTCCTTGTATGAAACCACCCTGCCCTCCCCTTATAAAGGGGAGGGAGTTAGACGACTGCATGAGCACCAGTATCCTGTGTCAATTTAGCAAGTTTGGAGTTTAATCAGACGTTAATATCTCAATAACCTTCTACTGGTCAATTGCTGAGATAATCTGTGCAGTCAGGCTACTTAGTCAGCCTCTAAATAACGTATCATCATGAAGACAACTGCAAACTTGTTAAACCTCGGTATTGTGACTTCAACCGTTCCCCTTCCAAATCCGCCAGAGCATCAACAGACGAGCGACCTAGACACCCCTTTAAAACGGTTATGTCAAAATGCTATGTCTGGTGAGGAAATTATTACACTTTTACAGAAATATTGGATGCTGCCACAATTGCAGCGAGAAATAATTCTCGATGCAGAGCTAGATTCAGTTATCTGTAGCTCAGAGGAAACTTTCAGTGCATACAAGGCTTTTTATCACAAGTATCAGATTAATTCGGATGACGATCGAGCTGCATGGCTAGAGCGAAATAAATGTACCCTCCAGCAGTTCGAGCATTCAGTACTCAGAACTATCAAACTCGATCGCTTCAAACAATCAACTTTTGGGAGTAAAGTTGATTCCTACTTTTTGCAGCGCAAAAGCCAACTCGATCGAGCTGTCTATTCACTATTGCGTGTCAAAGATCCATATCTGGCGCAAGAGCTATTCTTTCGGATTCAAGACCAGGAAGCAACCTTTGCCGAACTAGTCAAACAGTATTCTGGCGGACAGGAAGCAGAAGTCGGTGGCATGGTTGGCCCTCATGAGCTATCTGTACCTCATCCAGCTCTAGCGCAAAGATTACTCTCACTTCAACCAGGACAATTAGCCCCTCCATTGCAAATTGCTGACTGGTTTGTAATAGTGCGACTAGAAAAATATCTACCCGCTCAATTAGATACAGTCATGCGAGTACGGTTAATTGATGAAATGTACGAGCAATGGCTCCAGGCTAAGTTAAATCAAGTACCGATCGATAGTTAATAGTTGTTTATTTAGTTAAGTTTTAGTGTTTTTAACAGCTCTCGATCGAGAGGATCGGGATGGGCAGCAGCGGCGCAAAATCAGTTTACTAAAACAGATGCTCCGCGAACGATCTCAAAATATTAGATAAGATTTTATGACTTACACACCAGAAGCACCAGCAGTTTTCCTATCGCAAGTCGAGCCATTTAGTCAGTTATCTGCCAGTGCTCAGACAAGACTCGCCCAAATTGCTCAATATTATCGGTATCATGTCGGACAACCGATCGCCATCCGCGATCGACTTTCGGCACAAATTAATGTAGTCGTTGAAGGTACTGTGCGCTTGCTGGGATATCCGAGCGAGCATAGTTCGCCCGTGACGATCGAGCGATTGCAAGCTGGCGGGACGATCGGTGCGATCGGGATGATTCGGGGCGTACCTTGTGAATCAGCGATCGCTTCGACAGAAGCTATTTGCCTGACTTTTCCGGCTGAATCATTCATGCAAATAGTCGCCACAGAGCCGATCTTAAAGCGATATTTTTACGATCGCCCCAACCCGATCGAAATATTTGAATTGCTCCGCTTGGAACTCGATCGGCACCCCAATCAAGCCCAATTACTGCGAGCGTTAGGAGTTGATTCACTCAAAGATCTCGCCATCAAAGCTTCTGGCTTTGCCGTTGTCTATCGATCGGCACAAGAGATTCCCGCAGTAATGAGAAATTGGGATTGGTTCATCGCCAGCCAATCGCCAGATGCCGATCCCTCAAATAATGGGCGAACTTACTCGATCGGGGATCGGCTCGATCTCGACTCCTTCCAATCCAAACAAGAGCTACGCCAGATCGGATTTCCACCCAATATATTACAAGCTGCTATATCTGTCGATAGCGAGCGCATTATCGATATCGACGATGCGATGACTATCCCCAACTCTTCAGATCTCAACATTAGGCAACCGGATGAAATCCCCTACGCACCAGATCTACCCCTCACTCTCGATACCCCAACCAAATCGCCCCAAAAATATGCGATCGTCCGTGGGAAGGGACAAATCGACGGCAGCGTTGCTTGTTTTGAAATGCTAGCAAACCAGTATAAAATCCCCTTCCGGCGCGATTCAGTTCGCAAAGTAATTGCCCACCATGTCGAGCAATCAGGCGGGGTTTCGCTCCAATTTTGCGGTGCTGTGGCTGACTTCTTGGGGCTACAGGGGCAACTGGCGGAAATTCCCGCGATCGATATGCAGCGGATTCAGGTACCAGCCCTGATCAAATGGCAAAATCAATTGGCGGTAATCTGTGCTGTGGCTAACAACTCAGTGACAATTGCCCTCCCAGACAGCGGACTGATCCAAAGAACGCCCGAAGAACTGGCACTCAACCAGCAATCGACAACAGATAACCCCGATCCCGCACAACCGATTCCCATTCTCCTAATTCAAGCTACCCGCTATACTCCCGAACAAAAGTTTGGGATTAGTTGGTTTTGGCCGTCTCTCGTCCAGTATAAGGGCGTATTGATTGAGGTCTTAATTGCTTCATTTTTTATTCAACTATTTGGACTGGCAAATCCGCTAATTACCCAGACAATTATTGATAAAGTGCTGATGCAAAACAGTGCTACTGCGCTAAATGTTTTTGGGGTGCTGCTAATTGGTGTGGCAATTGGGGAAGCATTATTAACTAGCCTCAGAACCTATTTATTTGTCGATACCACCAACCGGATCGATTTGGCTTTGGGTTCGCAAATTATCGATCGATTGCTGCGATTACCCTTGCGATACTTCGAGAAGCGATCGGTTGGCGAACTTTCCACCCGTGTCAATGAACTCGAAAATATTCGCCAATTTCTAACGGGAACCGCCTTAACCGTCGTGTTGGATTCGGTATTTTCCGTGATTTATATCGTGGTGATGTTGATTTATAGCTGGCTATTAACACTCGTCGCCCTGGCAACTCTACCACTGTGTGTGCTGATTACTACTGCTGTATCCCCGATCGCCCGAAAACAATTGCGGACGAAAGCCGAACGCAACGCCCGCTCTCAGTCGCATCTAGTGGAAGTAATTTCCGGCATCCAAACTGTCAAAGCTCAAAACGTCGAATTGCGGTCGCGGTGGAAATGGCAAGAACGTTACACTCAGTACGTGATGGCTGGATTCAAAACCGTCATCACCTTTACCACCGCCAATTCTGCCACTACATTTCTCAATCAGCTCTCTAGTCTACTAGTCCTCTGGGTGGGCGCGTATTTAGTGTTAGACGGCAAGCTCACCTTAGGACAACTAATCGCCTTTCGGATCATTTCGGGGTACGTTACTAGCCCACTATTGCGGCTGACACAACTGTGGCAAAACTTCCAAGAAACAGCACTTTCGCTCGAACGGATTGCTGATATCCTCGATACACCGATGGAAGCAGATGAGATCGATCGCGGCAATATTCCGATGCCAACGATTCAAGGAAATGTTAAATTTGATAATGTTTCCTTCCGCTTTGCTCCCTCCGGTGCCCTTAATTTAGATGGTGTCAGCCTAGAATTTGCTGCTGGTAAATTTATCGGGATTGTCGGTCAAAGTGGTTCTGGCAAAAGTACACTGATGAAGTTATTACCGCGCCTATATCCGTTAGAATCTGGACGGATTTTGGTAGATGATTATGATATTTCCAAAGTCGAACTTTATTCATTGCGTCAGCAGATTGGGATCGTTCCTCAGGATACTTTGTTATTTGAAGGTAGCGTTCAGGAAAATATCGCCCTCAATTATCCCGATGCTACCACCGACCAAATTATTCAGGCTGCTAAAATTGCTAATGCCCACAATTTCATCATGGAATTACCCAACGGGTACAATTCCCCCGTGGGCGAACGTGGAGCGGGCTTATCCGGCGGGCAACGTCAACGAGTGGCGATCGCCCGAACGATCCTCCAAAATCCCCGCTTGTTAATTTTAGATGAAGCGACTAGTGCCCTTGATTATGATTCCGAGCGTCAAGTATGTGACAATATCGCATTAGCTTTCCACGGGAAAACGGTATTTTTTATCACCCATAGACTCACCACTATTCGCAATGCTGACGTGATTTTGATGATGGATCGCGGTGTGGTAGCCGAACTAGGTACCCACGAAGAATTGATGGCATTAAAAGGTCGCTATTATTGTCTATATCAACAACAAGAAACTCAACTTTAACTTAATAAACGTCAGATCAGGATGTTAATTCCCTCTGTAACTCCACTAGTTGTTCTATTATTAAAGTAATTACAAATTTATGCTAAGTGAGAATCTAGCGTATGAGCAGCACTTCCGAACATCACCCTTGCAGATATTAACCATGTCTTGATTTTTCTCATGCCACCGCATGAGGTAATATCACTATTCCTCGGACAATCAGTTGGCAGGTAAATGAGCTGGCAGAATATGAAGCGAAAACGAGCATTAATGAGTAACGATCGAATGTATTGGCTCGATCGAATCACTGTAAAATGAAAGGTCTGTAGGGGCGGGTTTATGCTATAACGATAACCTTCATGCGAACCCGCCCTCACCTATAATTAGGGCTTGCTGAAGATCTCAGCAAGCCAATCACTGCAAGGGTTTTGAGCCTTTTTTCAGAAATTAAGTGCAAGGTTTTGACGTTGAAAGGCTCAAAACCCTTGCACTCGATCGCTTGAATCTGGCGATCGAGTGAGAAT
>NZ_JBGSQZ010000055.1:0-6419 GCF_041737865.1 Chamaesiphon sp. | reverse complement strand
GCTAAATTCTGGCGATCCACGTTGGTCTTCTGGCAAATTAATTATTTCAATACTGACAAAATCGTCAATGTGGATCGTTGAAGATAACTCTTCTGAAACGGGGTTTTGCAAATTTTGCCAGTCCCGTACTCGTACTTGTTTATCGATCGCTAGCTGCTCTAATCGCTTTGTAATACACTCATAAATGTGTTTCACATGGACGGGTTGAGTACCAGGATAAACTTGACTGTTTTTAATGCCCTTAGAGAGCGGATCTTGAATAGTGCCAAAAGTGTAAGTTCTGGTAACTACTTTCTTACCTTGAGGATCGATCGTTCGGTGACGATGGGTGACAACCGACAACCCCAAATAACGGGCACTCCCCGCAACCAGACGCATCCGTCCACGTCCATCTTGCATCCCTAATGCTTCCATCTCCATACCGAGCGTTTCAATCTCCAGGTCGTCCTTGTGGAGCTGTTTGCCAGCAAGTCCAGCCACCTTTTGACTCAACTCAGGAGTCAAAAGCTCGTACTTGGGCGCACCTTTAAAAGCCAAGATCGAATCTGCCACCACATCTAATTTGAACTGGTCATCTCCTAGTTTGACCAATTTGAGTCCAAATATCTTGAGAATGCGCCGGAATAATTTAATTGGGTCGGGCTGCTTATCGGGGTTGATGTTAATTTTTAGGGATGACTGATAACGCTTAGAGCTACTGATTCGATCGATAATCGATCCAATTTGTCTCCCGCTAAAAATCGTCCCAATGAGGTCTGTAAGCCCTAATTCCCGTCCCACCTTCACCAATGCCAATGAGGAGCGACTGAGCTGGTCTGGGAACCAAACAGAACCAGTCTCAGCAACGGGTAGCCAAGCCGCTAAATGGTTGATTTCGGCACGTTCGGGATGGAGCAGGTAATGATAAGTTTCGAGCTGCTTAACTAACGCTGGATGATTGTATTTCAACATCTGGATTAGTTCCGCACAATAACTCTCAGTCTCCATAATCCCTGGCAACTGCTGTTGAGTCAGATAGTATTTACTCGCCAATACCCTGTCTAACTCATTCGCACTGGGATTATTTCTAATTGCCTCATATTCAAGTCTGGTAATATCCAGCGCATCATAAATCCGCCGCGACTGCACTACCCGTCGTTCGACTTCAACTCTACCCATCAAATCGTCAGTATCGTCACAACCATCGACATCTTCAGGATCGATTGTGACTGTATAACCATCTGCCACCATTGCCTCGACGAATAGCTCGCGTAAGTGCTTCATCTCCTCGTTGAGATTGGCTTTGTATTGATGGGCGAGTTTGAGCCAGAGATCTTCTTTATTGGCATAGCTAGTAAGGATCTTCATCGCCTCATCTGCTGCCCCTTTATCCAGCAGCATAAAGACTAGATCCATATCTTCATGCACCTTCAGATCGAATTCATCTTTTACCCACTTAGTAAATGAGCTAGAGTTACCATCATTAATGCGTCCCTGCCGTTCGCAATAGATAACGCGGGGTGCGCTGAAGTCCCGATATCTACCCAGGAATTGTAAGCCGGACAGAATGCCTAGATTGCCCAGGTGGAAATGATAATGAGTTCTAAAATAGCCAGTTAAATCGATACTGATCCCACTTTCAGCCGTAGGTGAGAGAATCACGATTTGAGGACGATATTTTTCTAAATAAGCTTTGGGATTGCGAAAGAATAGTGCGACAGTATCATTGCGATCTGTCGTACCATCAATTCGACAGATATCAGCTTCGGGAATACCAATCCGGATCAGGGATTTTTCTAAGTTCTCACAGTGTTTTTGAGTGGTGGCAGTAATTAACAGGTTCGCTCCAGTTAGAGCGTCGTCGAGAATGGCGCGGGTGACGGTGGATTTTTGATTGACCATCCGCACATTCATCTGGTTGCGGTAGGTATTCTCAAGCTTATAGACGAAATCAAATTGTCGTAACTTCCGCAGGAAATCCAGCTCGGTATCGCTCAAGTAAGCATCCAGCGCGACGACACCATGACTGTGTTTAATCAGTTCCTCAATATGTGCGAGTCTAACCTGACGCGAATCGGTACCATCCTTGCGTCGTCCGGCCGTCAATTTGCTCGTGAGCATATCGCTCAAGTCGGAGACGCATTCATCCAAGATGACAATCTTGTTCCCCATCTGAGCGGGGTCGATTAGTCCCGCCGAGTGGTGACAAATGGCTTTATGATAGTCAGAGTCCAAAAATACTTTATCTTCATCGCCGACGTGATAGAGATTGGGAATGCGATCGCATGTCTGTCTGAGTAAGTTATTTCGATACCCAATGAAAATCAGTTCTAAACCGTGTTCTCTAGCCCAAGCACCCAAAGCTTTGAGAATTTCGGTTTTACCCGTACCTAATGCAGACTTAATGCCAACTAAGGTATTTTCTAGTCCTGTCTCAGGAATCTCCCATTGGAGAAAGCGATTACACTGGGTTTGATTATTGCTGAAGTGTTTGGACTTTTGGTAGAGTTTCCGTGCGAGGGAGATAATCGGTGGCGGTGGTGGTAGTTTATTACCAACAAGCGGATGAAATCGCGCCGAGGTTCCCTCGGCGTGCGTTTCACCAAGAAGGTGTTCGAGTTCGTCTAAGTCAATTTCGCGGAGAAGGCTTAAATCCTCCAACTCATCGATATCTCGTCCCGAATACATGAAGCGAGGTTTATAGCCCCATTCCAGCAATTGGTGATAGAGGTTTATCCAGCGGCGGATGACTTGAGGCTTGTGAATATCCTCACCATCGAGGTAGAGATCGATAACATCAGCTCTCCACCGTTCTAAACCATCTTTTAACAGTTCGGGACTGGATAACCACTGTCCGCCTGCCGCACCGATGACTTGTTGCCCTATTCTAGTAGCAGCTAGGTTGGGTTTAGCTCCTGTCCCTTCGGCCAAACCGATGGATCTAATTACTGGGATAACTCCTAGTAGTTGTGGGTAGGAGAAGGTGAGCGGATTCTCACCATTGGGGAGGCTGGGGGAAGCTCCATTATCTCTGCCTTTTTCCCAGACGCTCGACAGCCAGCGATAACGAGATTTGGATTGTTCGCGATTCCGAACCTGGAAGGCGACGATTTCACCCGTAATGGTGTAAATGGGAATCAGAATTCCCGCAATAGAGCCATTACTTAACCGATTGCCTTGGACATTAACCCCAGGGAAGCGGTTATTTACTGGCTCCGTGAGTCTTTGGAATTTCTCGACGCTTTTAAAGCCGATTTCGCGAATCTGTTGTTGAGTAAAGCCCCGTCTAATTAAATCTCTTCGATCGATCTCGTTTAAAGAAAGTTGTGCTGAAATTGTCCGTGCTGCAATGTCTCGCTCTAGGGCTGGTAATGATTGAGCTTTACGTTGGTTTTCAGCAGAGAGTAATGCTTGCTGCTTGAGTTTTTGGTTTTTGACCCATTCTTCTCGCATCTCTGGAGTCGCTTGACGGTTTTCGCCGCGATGCTCATTCCAATCGATGAGGGGAATATATACGCCCCATTGTCCGTCGCGGGTGTCGTTGAAATAATGATAGTCGGGGTTGCCATATCCACCCGCCCCAGTCATGCACAGGGTTTTGATGGTGGGGGTAATTTTACCGTTTTTGGCGGAAAGCTCGTAATTTTGCCAACGACATTTCCCCGAAGTGCTAGCACAGACGGGGCAAGAGTTGCCTAAACCTCTATAGGCATTGAATTTGGAGCGAACAGTCGAGTTGGTAGATACGTTGCCGAGCATTTCTGTGACTTCTGGTTAAGAGCCGCAGCAGGAAAAGTGGTAGTGCAGTCCTGCAATCTGGCGTGAAAATTTCACTGGGAGATACACCGCTGTATTTCCAGCCCATAAAGCATACCTGAGTTTAAAAATCGCTGTTTTAGTCTTTTTTTGTATATTTTTTTAGTACTATTTTTACGATTCCAATGGGTTTGAGTATCCCTTGTGGGCAGATACTAGAGCAGTTTGTGGGCAGATACTAGAGCGTTTGTGGGTAGATACTAGAGCAATCTGTAATCACGATTTTTTGGCTCTGTATCAAGGGTTTGAGTGCCAATTTTGTGCCAATTTTTTGATTACAGATTTTGCAAAGTTAGTAATCAAGCATTTTTTAGCCAAAAAATGCTTGAAAAGGTCTGTATGCTGAGGTTGTAGCTGTGTTAACGATTATTAAGTATAGATAAACTATCTACCATGATTGGTTGCGGGCGATCGAGGATTGTTGTAATCGCTCGATCGATGCTTGTGATTCTCTGTTGGGGAGGCTCTGCCAACGAGTGGTGGCGGACTCGATCGATTAGCCTCTAAGGGTTTTAAACCGAATAAATTTAGCCTAAACGCCCTAATCGGGGGTATTGAGCGGACAAATGTTCACATAGCTAACCCATAAGTTCTACAAGCCCAGCATTGCCTGTAACTTAACTATATTTTTCTCATCGATCGAGCGATTCCCCCGTTCCCACTGCGCCACCAGACTTTGAGACACCTCTAGCTCCGCTGCAAGCTGTCTTTGAGTCCATCCCTTACTCTCCCGTGCCTGCCGGAGATATAGGTTGGGAGTGGCGACTTGGGTTTGAGTCTTAAAAGTTTTGAGCTTAGATGCGGGTTTGGATTCGATTAGCAGCGGCGGCAATTCTGCGGGGACTAAATCGTATAGGTGTCTGTCGATATTCACTTTTTGGGGAAATGTCGAGCGGATATAGACCTGAGCATTGAGTAGTTTTTCTAGATAGCCGCGTTGATGTCTCTTGATATTGCTGTCGGGTCTGATTTCTGGTGGGTAACTGTCATCGTCAAACTCAATGACCCAGCCTAGTTCCATCAATTTGCCGATCGCCCGATCCCATTGTTCCTTGAGCTTGCGTTTTCGCTCCCGATCGTTACCAGCTAGCTCGATTTTATATTTAGGCATGGCGATCTCCAACAGATCGCGAACGCGGTACTCGGTGACACGATCGGCGTGGCTATCTAAAGTGAGGTGAATAGCCAGTCTTAATGCTAGTTCATTGTGATAGGGATTTATCTTGATCACGTCCTGTGCCAAGTAGCCAAATTGATATAAGGCATCTTGAGAATGCTTACCGCCATCCATAAATCCTTTAGTCCACATTCCAGGTCTGACGGTGATATGTAAATCTTCTGGATTCTTCACATTGCCTTCCAAATCCATTTGTCCAGTCATCTGTACCCGCACGTTCCACATTCTGGATGTGTCGATCGTGACTCTCTTTTTGCCTTTTTTGTAGTTGGGGTTTTCCCAGACGGCTTTAATCAGCAAACAATCGAGGGCGAAGCTGGTATTTGCTAGTTCTAATAATTTTGAATGAAGTGAAATATCAGTGCGGTTTTCCCATCCCAATTCTCTAATAATATCTTTACCACTTAGGGAAAATTCACTTTCCCAAGGTCGTGGGCACTTGACGGCGTGAGCTGCAAATAATAATTGTAATAGAACGGTATTAAATCCAAATTTATCGATAATTTGTCTAGCACTATCCCACGGTAATACTTGAATGTCTTCACTACTACTAATATAGTGCTCGATATAGTTATTAGAATTGGCATGAGATTCCTGTCTATAGTAGGCGATGCCGTTGGAGTTATCTTGCTGCCAAAAATCATCTCTAAGTTGGCATAGAGTACTAGTTTTCATAGGCAATGCCGCTGGCAATATTTGATATTTGCTGTTTTCAAATAATCTATTTTCAAGGTTAGGCGGTTGATAAACTCGATCGTTTAATTGGGGGCGATCTCTTGTAATAACTTTAGTTATTTTGGTTTCTATGCTGTCGAATAATTTGTTGAGTTTAGTTTCTAGTTCTAGTGAAGCTGGATCGAGATCGATAATTTTTTGAAGTTTATCGACTCCATCATCAAAAATAGTTTGTAATTGCCTTGCCGATTTGGGATTATCGTCGTTGAAAGCGGTTAAAGTAATTTCTGAAAGTATTGGGAATAATATACGATCATAACCCACTTTTTCCTTGACTGGATGGCTGTCTCGATTGGATTGAGAGCTATTATTCTGTAGGGCTTGTAATAAATAATTTAAAAACTCTAATCGTTCTGCTTCGTTTAGTTGCTCTGGGAATTTAATTTTTTGGTCATTCATAAGCATCTGATTAGAACCTTAAATTGGCTAGGGCAGCAGTAATATTCATCAGTTTGATATCTCTAGCCGCTCGCACGGTTAGCCGGAGCAAAATAATTATATTTCATTTCCGCGATCGGGATTCATCGGTCATCGACCATCGAAATAAAGTCTCGCTTTTCAGCCAAACAACTCAAGTCGTTAGTCGATCGCGCTTGGCATACTAGAAAGGTTATATGTAGAGTTCAAGCGATGACTGACGACGACATGACTGGAGATAGTTGGGATGAAGATGAAGAAGAACTGGAAACTCCCCAAATGGTTAGTAGTGCAA